>NZ_CP016534.2:3262500-3562500 GCF_001687565.2 Planococcus antarcticus DSM 14505 | reverse complement strand
GCAGTGGATTGGCAAAAAAAATACGGAATCTCTGCACCAGTTGTGAACGTAGGGGGCGGCATAGGAATAAACTATATCAATTCAAAAGCACCGTTTGATTGGAATGTCTTATCTGAAGGATTACATAATTTATATAAACAGTATAAAAGCAAAAAATTAGAGTTGATAATTGAAATGGGTCGTTATATGGTAGCAGAATCGGGTTTTTATGCGACTGAAGTCATTGATGTAAAAGTTAATCACGGTGAAGGTTTTGCCTTGGTTCGAGGAGGCTCACATCATTTGCGGTTGCCAGCAGCCTGGAAAATGAACCAGCCGTTTATAGTTCTTTCAAATGAAAAATGGGATTTTCCATTTGAACGGCCAATTATAAAAAACAGTAAAGTGAGTATTGCCGGAGAGCTTTGTACGCCAACCGACATTTTGGCCAAAGACGTACTAATAAAGGAAATAAGAGCAGGAGATATACTTATCTTTCAATTCGCAGGTGCTTATGGATGGACTATTTCCCATCATAATTTTTTATCTCACCCATATCCAGAAGTATATTATTATGAGTAAGTAGCAAGTTATAGTGGGCTACTTTTAGACATCTACACTCAGGAAAACAAACTATGATTCATGGAGACTTTACAACAGATAATGCATTTGTTAAAGACGTGGAAGTAAAACTTTTTATTGACGTTGACGGAATGAGCATAGGAGATCCACGGTATGATGTTTCGCAATCAGGAACTTTATAGCCACTCCTTCACTGTTACAAGCTTTTTATGAAGGATTTACTTGATATAGAATTTCTGTAGAAGAGTTCAAATATTTTGATGAGGGACTATATGGATTTTTCTAGTTTATATATTCAGGATTATCGGGAGGGAAGATATTTTATAATCGGCGAATTATAAAATATCTTTCTGTTTATCATCATATGTTCGCAAAATCTTAATTTAACGAACATATAGAATAGTCATGTGATAAAATAAAGAGTATCAAGTTATTTAACATAAAATCTACTGAAATTAAGCACTCATGCCCTTAATCCTCTAAAAAGCAGGTGTTACATAATGAATCAATTTAATCGCGTCGACGAATTAAAAAAACAATTAGATCAACAAAGACCTCTTCCAGCTGCAGCTGTGAAGAACCTGCGCGACGTGTATCGTGTGGAATGGACGTATAATTCGAATGCCATTGAAGGAAACACTCTGTCGTTAATTGAGACAAAGATTGTAATGGAAGATGGCTTAACAATTGGTGGCAAGCGGCTACAAGAACATTTTGAAGTGATCAACCACGCTGAAGCAATCAGCTTTATTGAGGATCAGGTCAATCAGACTGAGCCGTTGGATGAGCGAACGTTAAAAACGATTCATCACTTGATTTTAAAAAACATAGACGATGAAAACGCTGGTAGGTATCGTTCAATTAACGTGAGAATTTCCGGTAGCCAGCACGAACCGCCGCATTTTCTCCAAGTGGCGAATGAAATGCAACAACTTTTCGCCTGGTATGAACAAGAAAAAGAGCAGCTGCATCCAGTAGAACTAGCTGCATTATTTCATTTTAAATTCGTTTATATTCACCCATTCGCAGATGGCAATGGCCGGACCGCGAGGCTACTTATGAATTTGATTCTAATGGGTCACAGCTTCCCTCCTGCTATTGTCAAAGCTGAAAACGTACAGCGCTTAACGTACTACGAAACGTTGGAAACAGCGAGCATGCAAGGTAATACGCAGCCTTTCGTTGAGTTGATTTCCCAATGTGTGGAAGAAAGTTTAACTGCCTATTTAAAAGCGGTTTTATAAGATTATTGTTTTAAATTACTCATTTTCTAGAAAAAATATTTACCACCACTATATGTTCGCTTAAATTACATTTTGCGAACATATGGGAATAGGTCAACAAAGGAGGTCAACATGACATGGCGTTAACACCTGAAGAGCTACAAGTCCTCCAACGGATTGAAAAACAGCTAAACGATATGCCTTTTTATGTCGTTGAATATGTACGTTCCAAAAAGCGTGCCGGTCTTTCGGCCGATACATTGTTACAGTACCTCTACCGCTATCAGCATTTCTTCCAGTGGCTGTTGCGAGAGAATTTGACGGATGCTTCGAAAAGTGCTTCTATTCCCTATTCTATACTGGCTGAAATGAAGAAACAGGACGTGGAGTTGTACATTGAGTTCCTGAAGGAAGAAGCGATTACCCATGAGAATAGTACGGTGAAAAAACGTGGACCTGCGGTGATTACCCTTTCGATTAATGCTTTAAAATCGCTTTTTAATTATTTAACGAAAGAAACCGAGACTGAGGACGGAGAATCGTACTTCTACCGAAATGTCATGAGCAAAATCGTGCTTCATACAAAGAAAGAAACGGCTAGCCGTCGTGCGCAGAAAATTAGTTCCGTCATCCTGAATGAACATGAAATCAATGATTTCATGCAGTTCATCGAATACGCATACGAGGCTACTCTGGAAAGTGGACTTGCTCGCCAACGGTTCAATCGGGACAAGGAGCGGGATCTGGCCATTCTTTCCCTTTTCCTCGGAAGCGGCATCCGGCTCGGCGAAACGGCCCGTATCCTGGTGAAGAAAATCAATCTGAAGAAACAACTAATTGATATCAAGCGGAAAGGTGCAAAAGAAGATACCGTCCGTGTCATGGATCAGGCTATTCAACATGTAAAAGACTACTTGGATATTCGGGAGACTCGGTATACCGGATCGAAAGAAGTCCCTTTCCTATTCGTTACGCTTTATGGAGGGACAGCACGACCTCTCTCCCGTCGCGCCATTGAAAATTTGGTAACTAAGTATACTGCTGCCTTCGTCCAGGGAGAAGGCATGAGCCCGCATAAGCTGCGGCATAGCTTTGCGGCAGACTTCATCCGAAATGGCGGAAGCATTGTTCTCCTTCGGGACCAATTAGGCCACAGCAATATTGAAACCACTTCTCTCTATACAAACCTGTCCAATAAGGACAATGAGCAAGTGTTGACCCGTATGGAAGAAAATCGATTAAAGCAGTAGATATTGATAACCAGCAATGGCTATGGAAAAAAGACAAATGGCGTTTGAAAGCCGGTTGTCTTTTTATCCTTGAAGAATTTTAATGCTGGAGGTTCTTTTAATAGGTATTTTGCGAATAAATAGATGGTGAAAGTACGTAGGATACTCTCTCTCTTCTTTCGTCTATCTATTAATTAGTTCTAACTGGCTTTTCTTGCCGATGACCGTATCGATTTCCCAATGACCGAATTCGGTCCGGTCTTCCACGGCTTCCGGTCGCTCTTCGATACTGCGGCCAAGCACGCGCTTGTTCACTCGGATCCGCCGCTTTTTTGTATTCAGCCGCACTTTCATCGGGAGGTCGATGTTTTTGACCCCGATGTAGCCAAGCTCGATGTAAGTGTAAAGCGTTTTGGTGCACACCGGTTTCCCTTCGAATTGTTCATGGAGTGTTGCAGATCCGCAGACCGCGTCGGGTGACCAATGGTCGTCCAAGATTTTGGTTTCTGCGTACTGGATAAATTCGATGGCGTCATCTAGCTTGAGTTTGGCTCCACAGGCTTGGCGGTTTTCTTCGTATTTCAGCTGTCCGGTTTCCGGAAAGTAGGCTTCGAATGTCGCGCGGCCGGTCTTCATCTGCGTGACGATGCCACGTTTGAGTTCTCGGCTGATTGTGCTTTTGTCGCAGCCAATCGCTTCTGCAATAGCGGTTTGGGGTTTTTCCCTCCTCCTGAAGCGCGGCGATTCGCCCGCGGTCGAAAGGGATCATGTGTTTAAACGAGCGTTTTGATGTGGTAGACTGTATGTGCCATAGATAAACCTCCGTATCGATTGATGTTTCGTCGACTTAATCATACACGGTTTATCTGTGGCTTTTTCTGTTTTTTTAGCAAGTTAGCTGTTGCATTTCATTTTACAACTATATAAGTTGAACTAAACAAGTATCATATTGTAAATCGCTTCGGTCGCTTTGGGCATGGCTCTCGCTATGAGCCGAGAAGAACACTCGTCTCATAGCTTCGCCTAGCCCCTTGCCGCGCCTCCGCTAAGATATCTCTCGATATGGAGAAAAGCGTCTGTCTGGAGCGATTTCTTCTTTTACCCACCCTCATTGAGTTGAAAAAGCTATTTCTTTAGTTCAACTTATATAGCCTTTTTTTATTCTATTAAGCGATTTCAATAGAAAGCAGGGATCTTATGACGATTTTAGTTACAGGTTTTACTGGAAAAGTAGGATATGAAGTTGCGGAAAAATTAAAAGAAGAAGACCTTCCATTTAAATGTGCTGTTCGAAACGTTGAAAAAGCAAAAGAAAAATACGGAGAAAGTTATGAATTTGTCAGTCTTGACTTTTCAAAGCCTGTTACTTTTGGGGCTGCATTGAATGGAATTGACAAGATCTTTTTAATGTATCCTCCAGGTGATCATCTTCAATTTGAAAGATTTATCGAGAAGGCAAAAGAAGAGGGAGTCAAGCATATTGTCTATCTGTCTTTAAAAGATGTTCAATTCATGCCCTTTGTTCATCATTATAAAAATGAAAAATTAATAAGAAATTCTCTTATTCCGTATACTTTTCTGCGTGCTGGCTACTTTATGCAAAATTTAAACGATTTTCTTCATAGAGAGATCAAAGAAAGAAAGCGGATTTTTGTGCCCGCGGGAAAAGGGAAAACCAGCTTTGTGGATGCTAGAGATATTGCAGAGCTCGCCATGATTGCTTTAAAAGATACGGCAACACATACAAACAAAAAGTACATTGTGACAGGTGATGAAGCCTTAGACTTTTATGAAGTCTCGCAAATTCTTTCAGATGTGCTGCAGGTAAAGGTCGAATACACAAACCCATCTGTGAAGGATTTCAAAGAATACATGGTTTCAAGAGGAGAGCAGAAAGAATTTGTTAATGTTGTTGTGGGCATTCATTTCCCGACAAAGCTCGGCCTCGCCAAAGGAATAAGATCCGACTTTGAACAAGTTGCGAAAAGAAAACCGACAAAAATAAGAAAATATATTGAAGACTATAAAGAAAGTTGGATTTAAAAAATGACTAGGGAGGAATCTTAAATGAAGATTATTATTTTCGGTGCAAGTGGAAGAACGGGAAAACCTCTTGTAATGCAGGCCCTGGAAAGAGGGCATGAAGTGACGGCTTTTGTCAGAAGTAAAGCCAAACTTCCCATTCAACATGAAAATCTAACCATTTTTGAAGGAGATGTATTGATTTATGAGGACGTAGAGCTGGCTGTAAGAGGACAGGCTGCTGTACTGAGTGTCCTGGGACACACGAAAAATAGCCCAAAAAACCTTTTGACTCGGGCCATGGAGAATATTACAAAGGCTATGGATCTCTGCGGTATTAAGAGGTTAATCAATTTGACCGGTGCGGGAGTAAAAGTGGAGAAGGATGTGAAACAGGGATTGGTCAGCCGGTTATTTGGACTGGGACTAAAAGTAGTAGCCAAAGAATTGTGGATCGATTCCGTCAATCATAAAGAGTGCATTATCAAAGCTGATTTAGACTGGACAATTGTTCGAGCACCAAGACTAGTGGATGGAGAAAAAACAGAACAATATAGAACAGGTTATTTTAAGTTTAAAAAACCTTTCGTTCGTCGCTCTGATGTTGCCCATTTTATGCTGGAAGAATTAACGAAAAATGAGTACGTCAAAAAATATCCGCTAATCGGTGCGGTTTAATAGGCGAAGTAAAAACAGTATCTACAAAAGTGTAAGGTTATGGAACACTTACAGATATAAAGAAAATAACGACAATGATCTCCATTGTGGGAGAGATCACGTCGTATCGCCTTTGGTGGAACAGGAAATTGTCCCGATTGGTTGGCTTAATGAGGGAGCATTTTGAAGGTTATGGTGCTACGCGAGCCGATGGATTTTGCGTCGGTCGCGATTCTTTTTAGCGTGCTGGTCTATTAGAAACTGAAGCTTTGAATAATTATGATTTGCGGATCGCTTCTCATCTTGTTATAACGGTAGAGAAAGAACGATTTGTATAGCTGAAAAAGATAACTATCATTCGAAAAAATCACCCTCTGCATAAAAGCTGATTTAGCACTAGCTTTTATGCAAAGGGTGATTTCTATTGTTGATTTCAAAAATTTTTTATAAAGATTTGTCGTGTTTGAAGTTTTAACCCCTGTTTTGGAAGTCAATACATGGATAGTTAGGAAAGCTCAATCTATAGACTATTTGTTATCCGTTCAGCTGCCTGGCGAGCTCCAGAGATATTTCGGGCAATGGGTCCGATTTCAAGTTCTGCCAAAGCACCCATCACGTATAAATTGGGTCCCCATTGCAAAGTTTCAGAGATTATGGGATATCCGCAATCTGCGCATTTCAATTGATGCTTCTTGATAACAGGCGTCAACCATTCTTGCCCTGGAAGCGTCGGAATAAAACCGGTTGCTAATAAAACAGTCCCAGTTTGCTGAACTAAACGGCCTTGCTCATCGTAAAGCTTAACAGAGTCCTTTTCCATTCTTGCTTGATGAACCTGGCCGTCCGAAACCAGTAAATGATTTTGGCGTATTTGGTGACGTAACTTGATATACAAATCCCGTGGAATCGAACCTTTATGCCGAGCATGAACAATTTTTTCGCGGCGCTTTTTGTAAGAGCCGGTTTTGCGAAAAGCTGTTTGGTTTTTAGGGCCAAGCCAGCCCGGATCACTGTCGAAATCATGCATACGAAAGGGATGGCGTTTTAGCAAGCGTACTTGTTTAGGAAACAGCGTATTTAGTTTGAGGGTTAAATGAACAGCTGTGATTCCACCTCCGACGACAGTAAAGGGGGCTTGCATCTCTTTAAAGTCTGGAAGAGCCGGATCGAAAATATGATAGACCGAGGAAACAGCGTCTTTTTTCAGTTTTTTGGCCCATTCAGGCCAAGATAACTGCTCGCTGATGCCGATGGCCAATATCATGTTCTCCCCTTGCAGCAATTGTCCACTTTGAAGCTGGACTTGCCACCCATTCTGCGCTCGGTCGATGGTTTGAACAGAGCCCTGGACCCAGCTTCTTTTTAGCGACAAATCCTTGACCAAATGTTCGCAATGGTCCTGAAATAAAAGACGAGAAGGGCGCTTTAATCTTCCGAGAAAAGAAGAACCTTCGTTGTGTCCATTGTCTTTCACAAACGCCTCCAAGCTAAAGGGGTTCACATCGATGTGGTGGACAGATGGAGAGCGCAGAAAAGGCATCGAAATGGCATTTGTGTAGCGGTTCCAGTTGGCTAATGGTTCAGTATGCGGATCAATAATTGCCAACTCATCACTCGCGACTTTGTGTTGTTTCAACAAAAAATTCGCCATCGTCGTTCCCTGGATTCCTCCACCAACAATTATCCATTTATACATAGACCATCTTCTCCTTTCCCGTGCGAGTATCTTTTCTAGAAGTAAGATATTAAAAAGCACCGCAAGTTTCGCAGTACTTCGACTTACTTCAGAATGGTTTCCAACACGTCACGATTCTTTTCCATCAACGTGAAATAGGTCTCCCCGTTATCCAGATTTTCTTGAGTCAAGACGCTTAAATTATGCATCTCAATCGCCTCCGCACCGACTTCTTTTTGGATGATTTCTGTTAAATCGGATGATACATTCTGTTCAAAAACGATATAGTCAATTTCTTTCTCTTTTGCAAGATCAACAATCTCCGTCAATTCTTTTTGAGAGGGTTCATCCTCGCTGTTCAACCCGGCAACCGCCACTTGTTCAAACCCGTATGTGTCCGCAAGGTATCCAAATGCAGCATGTGAAACGAAGAATGTCTTGTTTTCAACCTGGTCTGATAATTCAGCGAAAGACTGATCCAGTTGTACCAATTCACTGACAAGCTCATCAAAATTTGCTTCGTATAGTTCAGCGCCTTCTGCATCTGCCTCTACTAGTGAGTTTTTAATTGATTCAGCAAGCTTCTGACTCAACACTGGAGAAATCCAAAGATGTGGATCTACAGACCCATGATCATGCTCATCATGACCTTCTTCTTTATGAGAATCATCGTCATGGCTTTCCTCTTCAGCATGATTATCGTGATTTTCTTCGTCATGGTGTTCATGTTCGTGATTCTCAAGACTTTCTTCTCCATGCGATTGACCAGATTCCAATTCTTCATCGGAAATGGCATCAGCAGTGGCGACAAGTTCCACATTTTCTTCGCTAAGTGTATTTTTGGCGCTGTCAATAAACCCTTCGAGGCCAAGACCGATATAAAAGAGCAGATCGGATTCGGCGAATGCGATCATGTCTTGCTGTGTAGGTTCAAACACGTGTACATTTCCCCCGGGGGGATAAATTGACTCTACATTGACCCGTTCACCACCGATACGCTTTGTGAAATAAGCAAGCGGATAAACGGTCGTATATACTTCAAGTTCTGATGCGGCGGGTGCACCAGCTACTTCAGTTGATTTCGAATCGTCTTCCTCTGTTATTGTCGGCTGACTGCATGCGGCAACAAATAAGGTAGGTATTAAAAGAAATAAGAGTTTTTTCATATACACCCTCCTTAAATCGTAATCATTACACTTTTCTATCAAACGAAATGATACACGCTCCATGAGAAAAAAACAAGCTATAATTAAAATAATTAAAGCAGTTTAGAATGCGATTACTAGTTAGAAAGAAAATAAGGAGTAAATGCACCGATTTGTTAACTATTTAGATTGAAGAACTTATTGAAGAGAATATGAAAAAGAAAAAGTGAAATAATTATTGCTGTAAAGAAAGCCTATTTATACACAATGATTGACGGTGTCGAAGAAATCCCTTATCATACGAATCGTAATGATTACTATTTATGCGATAACTTAACGATAGCCGTTTATAGATATTCAGAAACAAAAAACATGAAGGTGGCGATTTATTTGGGAGAACCCATCCATTTATTTATCTTAAGCGGATTTTTAGGCAGTGGAAAATCCACCTTATTGAAAGAGCTCGCAGAGAATGAAAAAGCAACTGGGAAGAAAGTAGCAGTAATTATGAATGAACTCGGCGAATACTCGGTGGATTCGGAAATTATTGGTTCGGATATGACCATTTTGGAATTATTAGATGGCTGCATTTGCTGCACCATGAAAGATGAGTTGGAAATGCAGTTACTGGAGCTGTACAGGAACGAACAACCGGATGTGATTTTTATAGAAGCAACCGGAGTCGCGCATCCAGTGGATATATTGGATGCCTGCCTGTCGCCAGTCCTTGCTCCATATATGGTTGTAAAACCGCTCATCACAGTAGTGGATTCAAAAAGGTGGGTGCACCGTGCGGAATTGAGCCCTCCAGTTCAGAAGTTATTGGAAGAGCAAGTCAAGTATGCGGATCATGTTCTATTGAATAAAGCTGATACAGTTTCTCCTCAAGAAATAGATTTCTTGCAACAAACCATCAAAGAAATCAATCCGACTGCGCAGCAGTCGATTACTACGTATGCGAAGACGGAGATAACAGATATGGAACATGCAAGGAAAATAGGAGACTTGAAGGACCATGAATCTCTGCATGTTGTCCACCATTTACGTATCCAATCTATGACTCATACATTTCAAAGCGAAGTCGACCGATCCGACTTTGAAGATTGGTTAGAAAAAACATCATCAAGTTTATTTCGGTTAAAGGGTTTTTTGCGCTTCACTGGAGAAAAAGAAACCTTTTTAATCCAGTTGGCATATGGCAAGCCTTTCATGTTACCCCTGCCAATTAACTTACCGATGAACATAGTCATCATTGGAGAAGATTTAGACAAGGAGCAGATAACAGAAGAATTATCTGAATTGGAAACTAAAGAGGGAAGCCAGTATGCACCAATCAACAATTTATGAAGGGGGTATTAAAATATGATTACAATTATTGGTGCAGGACCAGCTGGAATCGGGATGGGAGTTCTGCTCAGACAAAGCGGAGTGGAGGATTTTGTGATCATCGAAAAAGATACGGTAGGTTCGACTTTTTTTCAATGGCCAAGTGAAACTAAGCTCATCACGCCTTCTTTTACCGCCCATGGGTTCGGGCAATTGGATTTGAATGCGATCCTGCCTGACACTTCGCCTGCCTATACATTTGGAAAAGAACACTTATCGGGAGAGGAATACGGGGATTATTTGGATTTGATCGCGGGTCATTATGATTTGCCGGTTCGTGAACACACGATGGTCCATCATATTGAAAAAAGAGGAGAGCAGTATTGGATACAAACGGACGAAAATGGGGATGGCCACTTGTCGGCTTCCATCATTGTGGCTTGTGGCGAGTTCCAGTTTCCAAAGCGCCCCTTCTCTGCTGGACTGCATTATAGAGATGTAGTTTCGTGGGCAGAATTAGAAGGAACCAGAATGATTATAGGAGGTGGGGAGAGTTCGGCTGATGCAGCTTACCATTTAGCGTCCAAAGGCGAAAACGTCGATGTCTACTATTCGGCAGGTTCCTGGTTTGACACATCGGTGGATCCGAGTCGAACTTTATCCCCCTTTACAAGAGAGCGCTTAAGTTCATCAGCTATAACAGGGAAAATTACAGAGCATACACATAAAAAGGCGATCTCAGTTGAACAAGATGCGGATCTGCTGGGCTATACCGTGACTTTCGATGACGGAACAAGTATCGCAACAGAAAATGAACCGATCATCTGTACAGGATTCAGCCACGGGGCAAAACAATTTGGGGAATTATTCGAGTGGAACGAAGAAGGGCTTCCATTGCTGACGGATAAGGATGAATCCACCATTGCCCCATCAATATTCTTGATCGGTCCGAGCGTCCGTCAAGCCAACACGATTTTTTGTTTCATTTATAAATTTCGTCAGCGATTCGCCATTGTGGCTGAAGAAATATTCAAACGCCACCAACTGGCTCATAACCCAGCGATTTTTGACTCGTATAAAGCAGCTTCCATGTATTTGAGTGACTTATCCTGCTGTGAAAAAGATTGCGCGTGCTAGGAGAATTTGAATGAGAATTGTATTAGTAGGACTGGAGTCTTCGGGAAAGACAACTTTGCTCAATCGTTTATCTCCCAAAAAATATCCTTCCCAAGGATCGAATGTCAGAGGAGCAACTTCAAGGATAGGGGAAGTAAAAGAGCAACACCATCATTACATCGATACACCGGGAGTTCGTCTGGGGAGTGAATTGGTCACAAGCAAGTATACGAAAAAAACGGCAGCCACAGCCGACCAGCTGTGGCTGGTCGTTCGGGGAACGCATTTTTTAGAAGAGTTAAAAGCGCTGGAAAGCCTATTCTCTATTAAAGAAGTTCCGACAGCGATTATTGTCACGTTTCAGGACAAAATGGATGAAAGTTCCAAAAAGGCATTAATGGGATTTAAGGATGCCAGGGACTTTCCGCTATGCCTCATCGATACTCGCTCATATAACCCCGAACTCGTAAAGCAACTGAACGACAGTGCCCGGCAGGTAACTAATGAGGAGTTAATAAAAATCTATCGATTGCCGCTAAAAAAGGTAAAAACGTCAAAGCCTCTATTCCATCATCCGATATGGGGGCCTTATTTTGCCCTTACTGTCTTGATGAGCGTATATGTGCTTCCTATTTTTCTGGCTTACCAATTTTCTAGTCGAGCCGAAGCTTTTGTGGACCTTCATGTGCTGGCTCATCTGGAGAAATGGAGTTCGGCATTGCCGGAACCGTTTTATACTCTGACATTAGGAGACTATGGGCTTATTTCACTCGGCATCTATTCTTTTGTATGGGCTTTTCCGGTCGTTTTGCTGTTTTCGATGACTGTAGCAATTACAGAGGAGAGTGGGTTAAAAGATCTGATTACGGATGGACTTGACTCCGCCATGCGAAGATTCGGATTGACAGGACAGGATCTCGTGCCGATTATTAGCGGCTTCGGGTGCAATGTGGTTGCGATGGAAGCGACTCGCAGCTGCAATGTCTGTTCGAGGAAAAACTGCATCTCCGTCATTTCATTTGGTTCAGCCTGCAGTTACCAAATGGGTGCAACCCTTTCAGTGTTCGGAGCTTCCGGCAATATAATATTGGTTGTGCCTTATACAGCAGCGTTGATGATGGTGTCCTTGATTCATGTGAAGATTTGGAACCGCTCAATTGCTATTCCAAAACTCCAAAAGCATCAGTCTTTTCTACAAAGACCTTCGCTCAAGACGATTTCCTATCGGACTAAACCGGTCATTAGCCAATTTCTGTTTCAAGCAATGCCGATTTTCCTAATTATTTGCCTGGTAGCTTCCGTCATGGAAATGATTGGAGGCATGGCGGTTTTAAGCCTGTTTGCGGCACCATTTCTGGCTTTGTTCGGCTTGCCTGAGCAAGTGGCCCCAGCTTTCATTGCAAGTATTTTTCGGAAAGACGGCATTTTGCTATTGAATCAAGGATCCGGGAGCCTGCTGGAACAAATCACAACTGGACAGTTATTTTTGGCGGTATTTTTCTGCAGCACATTTACTGCATGTCTTGTGACCTTGATGAAAATAGCGAAGGAATTATCAATAAAAGATGCCTTAGCCATCGCCGGCAAACAAATGGCGACGAGCAGTGCCAGTGTAGCCGTCTTTGCGTTTATTCTTTATGTCATTCTATAGTAGCCAATTTTTAAAGGAAATAAGTACTATACTCTAAATGAGCATTTTTGCAGTTAAAAATTCCCAACGAATGTGAACAGACGGGTGCCTACGCTGGCTGTAGCTCATTTTTGATGTGGTCAAGCGCCACTCCGTTCTGGCATTCCTCATAGACAAACTCGATGAGACTGCCCATCTTTTGGCGCCGTAGTTGCCGGATGGCAATCTGGAAAACCTCGTCCCGCAAATACATCGCGAAGACGTAGGTGAACTGGACGATTGTCCAGTAGCGGCGGATCGCCCGTTCGTTTCGGATTTGATAGCCCGCGAACCCAAGCTGTTTTTTGACGGTCTGAAAGTAGGTCTCGATGCTCCACCGTTCGCCATAATAACGGAGAATCTGTTCGCTGGTTAATGTTGCATCCGTGCTGAAAAAACAGCGCATCAGCTTGGGATCCATCGGCTGATCCGGGGTCCAGGACAAGAGGACAGTGCCTGTCGTCCCATCGCTCAGCGGGCCTACGTAGCGGTACACCCGGTAGGTGGCTTTTCCGACTGTCACCAAGTCGGTGTCCACCTCCTGAATGGAAGCGGCGAATTCCTTCACCTGGATACGGATCCCATTGGGATAGATGATCCGATTGCTTTTTAGTGCGCTGATGACATGGAGATTTTTTGACCGGGCAGCTTTGATGAGGGAACTGGCCGTATACCAAGTATCAAACAGCACATAGGCAGTCTGCTTCAAAGTGGGAAGCTGACGGATCATGTCATCTGCCAATTGAATTTTGCTTTCCCCTGTCTCTTTGGTATACAGCCGGAAGTCAAACGGAAACGCCCGGCCAGCCGACTTCACCATCATCTCCACCCCCTGGTGGCCCCAAACACTTTTTCCGTCTGCATGCGAATAATGAAACCCGCAGGCATCTATTGGAGACTTGGCCCGTGACGAAGGCTTTGTCTTTTTACAGATGGTGTCGTCTATCAGGACGAAAAGGGGTTCGTCTTTCGCTACCTTTCGCAAAATGTGCTGCTGGGTCTGTCCGAGGAGGAATTGTTCATTCCAAACGCCCTGTTTCAAGAAATGCCCCAAAAGGGTCCGGTGATTCTCATTTCGGCTAGCGGTGTGGATTTCCGTCAACTTGCCGGTGAATCCAATACTTAAGATGCCATCGGTAAAATGGGCCAGGTGCTTCAGAACCGGTTTCGAGAAGTAAAAACCAAGGTTCCAGTCGGCGAATCCATTGTCGATCTCCTGTTGATATGATAATCTGTTCATGGGCAAACGACGCTCCTTTGGATAGATATTGGTTTAGGCACCTTGATTCTATCCCAAATTAGCGCGTTTGTCTTTTTTCGTTGTTTTAACTGGTAAAAAATGGTTCTAAATTTGCTCATTTAGAGTACTATAGAAAAAGACTGTCAGATTTTTCAACCTGACAGCCTTACGGTTTTTGAAGAATATGCTTTTCAATCATAAAACAAAGGGATTATGTAATTTACTAGTAATGACCATTCATTTAAGTTCTTCATCCAAATGTATCTTGCTTTCCAATGCCCGGTTCTGGCCAAAATACTTGCCATTATAGGCTGGTCCTTCCTGGTCCAATTCAGCCAGCACGATTTGGCAAATTCTTCTCCCGGCAATCAATTCAATCGGCACTTGGTTAGCATTATAAAGTTCAAGTGTAATATTCCCTTCAAACCCGGGGTCCACCCACCCGGCATTTTGAATGAACAGCCCGAGCCTGCCGATGGAACTTCGGCCTTCAACGAAAGCCGTGACGTTTTTAGGAAGCTTTATCCATTCAAGAGTCGTGCCGAGGATAAATCCATGAGGGGGAATCAGTATTCTCTCTTCGAAAACTTCTTTATAGGCAGCTGCTTTTTCAAGCGAAAGATGAGCAACAGATGATTCGTCCAGGCTCAAAAAATGATTGCCTAAACGAAGGTCCACTGAAGCCGGTTGATACTGGGCATTGGTAATAGGTGTGATTTCAAGCTCATGATCCTGTATTTTCTTTTTTATCGATTGATTGGAAAGAATCATCCATCAAGACCTCCTAAATCTTTTTTAGTAGCTATAGCATGCACTATAAATCGTAACAATTACGATTTATAGTGCATATACAATCTATCATTTTATGCAATTTCAAACAAGCTCTTCAAACCCAGCAGATATGAACCTACTGTTAAAAAGAGCCTCGCAACAGTACGAAATATGAAAGGGGCAGTCAGATGAAAACGAGTAACAACTGGCATTTCCAAGTTGGGGAATTTAAACTCATCGCTTTATCAGATGGGGCGTTTCCGGTATCCAAGGAATTCTTTTTTTCGAATACGCCTCAGGACATAATTGAACATATTCCTGAAGAGTTCAATGCTCCCCTAAACTTTTTGCTTATTGATACAGGAGAGAAAAAAATACTAATAGACGCAGGCTTTGGTGAGGAATTTTTTCCGACTGGGGGCTACTTGCTAAGGCAGCTTCAACAGGAAGGGATCCGGCCTGAAGATATTCACACAATCATCATTACTCACGGCCATTTAGATCATATCGGGGGGCTTTCCCAAAATGGAAAACCCGTCTTTTCCAATGCTGAACATCTGATTACAGCTGAAGAGTGGAATTACTGGTCAAAGCATCCGGAAACTACGGAATCAATGACCTTGGCTGCACTAAAAGGCCAGATCACCTTCATTCATTCTAATTTTCACATTTGTCGGGGCATCTCAGTTAAGCATACTCCAGGCCATACAGAAGGCCATCTGACGGTTTCTATTGAGTCGCAAGGCACACGCTTGTTGGTCGCTTCCGATATTCTCAACGACCCAGTCACTCTTTCACATCCTGCCTCTCATATTGCTGCCGAACTGGATCCTGGCAAGGGCATGGAGACACGCCAGGCTTTTTTGCAAGAAGCCCATGAGCAATCAGCACAAGTTTTTGCATGTCATTATCCGTTTCCAGGACTGGGTAAAGTGAAGAAAGTCGAAGGGCAATGGACATGGGTGCCCCTGGATAACTAAAAGAGGCGGTTCAGCAGAGAAGCACCGATGTGAATGCGAATCCTCTGCACCAAAGCTAGTGGAAGGAGTGAAAAAAGTGAAATTCCCCAGCAAAGCTGAACGGCTGGTTTTATTTGGATCCAAACCACCTGGTCCCAGAAATAAACCAGTGGAAAAAGAAGAGATGAAAGATTTACAGAATCAATCCGGGAAATACTTATTTCCGATTCAGGCAGTTGGGGTCAGCAACGTTAAGTATCCAATCGGAATTTCTTCGAGCCTGGATCCTGCAAAGCAGCAGGCTTTGGCTACATTCAGCCTCACCGCGAGTCTGTCGAGCTCCATGAAAGGTACCAATATGAGCCGCTTCATCGAGCAACTGGAAGAAACAAGAGTTGCAGGTGAGCTGACAGCTGATTTTGAATCGCTGACGGAATTGAGCCGCAAACTTGCCTGGCGGTTGAATCAGCAGGAAGTTTGCGTACGAGTCGAGTTCCCTTTATTGTTTGCAAGAAAAGGCCCATCTACACATTTGGAAGGCCTAAATCATGCGCAAGCCACTATGGAAGTAAATAAGGTGGAATCCTCCACAAGAAAAAAAGCGATTCTCACCTGCGCTGTTACTACACTGTGCCCGTGTTCGAAGGAAATAAGCGAGTACAGTGCGCATAACCAGCGGGGCTATATCACGATGGAAATCGAGCTCAACGAACGCTATACAGAAGGGTGGGACTGGAAAGCGGATCTGCTTGAGGCGGCAGAATCGAATGCAAGCGCCCTTATCCATCCGGTGCTGAAGCGGCCGGATGAAAAGATGGTGACAGAAAATGCATACGAAAATCCAAGGTTTGTCGAGGATATGGTGCGATTGGTGGCGGCCGACCTTTATGAAATCGATTATATCGATCGTTTTCGTGTTGAGTGCCGGAACGAGGAATCCATCCATCTCCACGATGCCTATGCGGAATTGACGGTCAGCAAGAACACTTAATGAAGTATAGGAAGTCCTACAGCCGAGTTACTTGAAGAGCTTTCCAAAGAGACAGGAATCACAGTTTTAAAATAGACAGAGCGACTATACAGGAAGCATAACTCATGGGGAAAATACCAGTAACAGTTCTAAGTGGCTATTTAGGGGGCAGGGAAAACAACCATACTGAATCATATTCTTCATAACCAGGATGGCTTGAAGGTAGCGGTCATTGTTAACGACATGAGTGAAGTAAATATCGATGCACAAACCATCAAGCGAGGTGGAGGACTAAAGAGGACAGAAGAAAAGCTAGTGGAAATGTCTAATGGATGCATCTGCTGAACGCTCCGTGAAGATTTGCTGATTGAAGTTGAAAAACTAGCGACGGAAGGAAACATTGATTACATCATTATCGAATCCACCGGAATCAGCGAGCCTGCCCCGGTCGCGCAAATCTTTTCATATATAGATGAAGAACTCGGCATCGACCTCATCCGTTTTTGTCAACTGGACACGATGGTCACGATCGTCGACGCTAACCGATTTTGGCATGACTTCAGATCAGGGGACAGCTTACTGGATCGGAAAGAGGCATTAGGGGGGAGATGATCGGGAAATTGCGGACTTGTTATTGGCTCAAATCGAATTCTGTGATGTGTTGATCATCAATAAAAGCGATCTTGTAGAGGAAGCAGAGTTGATTCATTTAGAAAAAGTTCTGCATAAGCTTCAGCCAGCGGCACGACTGATCCGGACAAGTAAAGAGGAAATCCAGCCGAGCGATATCCTGAATACCGGGCTTTTGATTTCGAGAAAGCCAATGAATCAGCTGGATGGATAAAGGAACTGTTGCCTGGATATCACGAACATCAACCGGAAACCGAAGAATATGGCATTACTTCATTTGTCTACAACCGGAAATTGCCTTTCCACAGCGAGCGGTTTTATCAATTGATGTATACACTCAGGAAAAATGTGGTCAGAGTAAAGGGCATCGCTTGGTGTGCGACACGGAACAATCTAGCTCTTTCTGTTTCGCAGGCAGGCCCATCTATTTCCATTGAGCCGGTATCTTATTGGGTAGCATGCTTGCAGGAGTGGGAACAAAAATAAATTATCGAAGAAAACCCCTATGTCATGGAAGAATGGAATCCTGAATTTGGAGACCGGAAGACCCAGCTGGTGTTCATCGGGACCGGTATGAATGAGCGGGAAGTATCCGCGCAATTAGGATTTTTGTTTGTTGACTGGCGGCGAGTTTGACGGGGATTGGAGGGCCTTAAATGATCCGTTCAAATGGAATATACCTGAAAGAGCGCGCTGAAAAAATTTGTTTTATGTGACATTCGAAATTAACAGGTCAACGCCAGGAAATTATTTATTCCTACTGCTGGCCTGTTTCTTTATGGGGTTCTTTTTCTAATGAAACGGACGTTTCATAGTAAAAAGTACTGCGAGCGATTTGCAGGACATTACATATTGCTGATACCGAATAGAGGTGTTGATTCTGTTGAATAATCTCTATTTTCGTCCCATGATCAGCGCTGCAAGACTCACATATCCACTTCCATCTCCAACTGTTTGTTTCGTTTCTTATAGACAAGTAATTCTGCCTCCAGTGGGCTTCGATTGTCCTTCTCTTCGAATGAACCCGTTTGATTGGATTGGGCAATCCATCGATCGAGTGCGGAAGCCGTTAGGTCATATTCTCGAACAATATCTGCCAGGCTTTTTCCACCTGCATGCAGTGCAACCACCTGTTTTTTGAATTTTGCAGAAAATGCGCGTCTCTTTTGGGTCATAGTAGATTCTTCTCACGTATTGTGGACTATTCTACGCCCCTTATATTTTCTGTCCAACTAAGTATAGACTATCCAACATGGTTAAATGAGCTTTAAAATTTCTTCTGGCCTCTTTTAAGGAGTAATCTCCATTTGACCTTCCACTAACTTTCTCAGGATTGTGCTCACTATAAGTCTCATCCTCCCAATCACAAAGCATACAGATTTCGTCATAAGATCTTTGTTTTAAGGATGGATAGCCACGAAAGGGACAGTTTTCTCTCTTCATTTACAAGCTCCTTTGTTGGAAAAGTTCCTTGATTTGATCCTTATTTTCATAAATGAGGAATTACTCATTTTGTTAAGTAAAAAGATATTTATTAATGTTATTTACAGAAAATTATAGAGAATTCTCACTCAACTTGAATGTAACGTAAGTCTAATTAAGTTACTTTCGAAACCTTAATACCATTGTGTTGTTAGAAAAAGAAATTCTCACAGTTTCTTAAGAAAATAAGTTGCACTCAAACCATTAATTCTAAAGGTTCTATAGGAAAAATCTTTGGGAATGGTCGTTTTGCACAACAGCAATTATCAGAAGCTGCACGGATAAAAGAAAGCGGAATAGCTGAAGTGAAAAGGAAGAGAAGGCGACAATAAAGGTCATACCAGCTACAGTCCAAACCGGAGTTTTAAGCCAACCACCCAAAAACTCAAGAAATGCTGTTGCATAACTTTGGTCCAATCGGTGTTCATGTTAATGGTCTGCCTATTAAGGTTTTCATAATAAAAGCCTGAAAGAAAACTGTTTAAGCAGTTTTCGTCCAAACTTCTATCTTTAATTTTCTTATCTTAAAAAGTAACGATGATTCAGTGAAGTTAAAAAACTAAAATACTTTAGGTTCTACTTATAAATGCTGTACTCGTCCTGATCAGATTTCTTGGCTTCATATAGAGCCATATCGGCGTATTTCATCAGCTGTTTTTCATTGACAGAGTCATCTGGATAAAGAGAAATCCCGATTCCTGCCCCTATTTTGATTTCAAATCCATTAAAGTTGAAAGGCTCTCTATACGACTTCAGAATCCGTTTTGCCGTGTCTTCGGCCACTTCCAACGAATCAAGTTCAGGCAAAATAACCCCCATTTCATCGCCGCCTAACCGTGCTGCTGTATCAATAGGACGAACACAGGCTTGCAGCCGGTTAGCCATTTCCTTGATCACAGCGTCTCCTGCATCATGGCCGAACTGATCGTTGATCTGTTTGAATTTTCGTCCATCCAACATTAAAATCGCTACTTTCCTGCCAGAACGGGTTGCTTGATAAATGGCCTTTTGCAGTCTGTCATCAAAAGTGCGCCGGTTTGGTATTCCCGACAAATGGTCATAGAAGGCCATTTTTGCAATTTTGTCCTGGAGCCGTTTTCTTTCGGTAATATCCCTGGCAATGGTCAGTAATTGGTTCACTTTTCCATTCTCTATGACAGGGGTAGGGAAAACTTCCATCCAGATAGAATGGCCGTCTTGATGAAGAAATCGGACTTCAATAGTGGCCGGTTTATCTCCATCCATAAGGGAAGTAACAGTTTCAATTAAACCAACTGCATCTTCAGGATGTACGTTTGTGGTAAAGGGATTTCCAATATAGGCTGTATCCGGATATCCCAGAATCTTCTCATTTGAAGGAGACACGTATTCAATCAGACCCGAGGAGTTAATCAGCGTAATGACATCAAAAGCGCTTTCCGTAATCAGCTTGTATTTCTCTTGGCTTTTTTGCAGTTCTTTTTCCGTTTTTTTAAGCTCGGTCACATTTTTGTAAAAAATGGTGGCCCCAATGATTTCTCGATTTTCATCTCGAACAGGGGTATAGGACGAAATGATATTTACTAGTTCTCCACTCTTGGTTATACGCATGGTTTCGTGCGAATTCACGGTCTCGCCTTTTTTGAGTCTCTTCACAATGGCTAAGGGATCAGCTTTCATATACTGTGGGACGATAGAACCTTTCTGATTCATCATTTCTTCTTCTGAGTATCCGAACGTTTCTTCAAATGCGGGGTTGACTTTCATTATTTCTCCTCTTGTGTTGATAAAAAAGACAGGGTCTGTGGTATTTTCCCAAAAAACTTCAAGTTTTTCTTTTGTTTCAATCAAAGCCTTTTGTGCTCGGTTTATTTCGGTGACATCTGTCACAATGCCATGTATCCCCACCAATTGTTCATCCACAATGATGGGGATATTGATCACCTGAAGCTCGATTTGTTGGCCGTTTTTGTGATGGAATGCCAATTCATAACGCCCAGGCTGTTTTTCCTCGATCGCTTTATAAAAGTGATCCCTCATTTTTTCAATGTCTTGGGGTACAATCATTCGCATAAACAATTTCCCTGCTAATTCTTCCATGGAATAACCTGTAATGTTTTCTGCCCCAGCATTTCCACTTGTTAAGTTGCCGTTCTTATCGTAAGTGAAAATTCCATGCGGATGGTTGTCGAATAACGATTTATACCACTGCTCACTTTCTTGTAAAAGGCGTTCCAGTTTTTTCTGTTCGGTAATTTCTTTGGCAATTGCATAAACGCCTGTTATTATTTCATCAACAATAATAGGCGTCGTATTCACAAGGAATAGAGCCTTCTGACCGTTACTCGTGTAGATGGACGTTTCGAATTCATCGGTATTACCATTTGAAGCCTTTTCAAAATGCGAAATAGTATCCTCTAGATATTCTTCAACAATTAGTGACATGTAAGACGTGCCGAGAAGATCTTGTTCACCCAAACCAGTCATTTCAGTAACCATTTTATTTATACTGACGAAATTTCCTTCTTGGTCGCACTCAAAAATAGCATTTCCATTGTTTTCTACAAGGGAATTCAACCTTTTTCGATCTTTTTCTAATTCTCTTTTCGTCTCTTGAAGTTCTTGCTCTTTCCGCTCTCTTTCGGTTACATCCCTTACGATGGCTAAAATATATTTGCAATGGCCGTTTTCTGTCAGGATAGGATTTAGCACGGTTTCTCCAATGAGTTCTCCGCTTTCAACTTCTATCCTTTGGATGAATTCAACCGGGTTTTGTGTAGAGTGAACTTCGCGGTAATTCTGGATCAGTATCTGAGCTTGTTCTGGTGACATCACGTCTTCTATTCGGCTTCCAATCACCGTCTTTGGAAGGTGCAGAATTTTGAATGCGGACGGATTTGCGTAAACGTAACGAAACGTCTCGTGATCTTTCTCCATCAAAAAAACCAAGTCTTTTATCAAATCAAAAAGAGCAGTAGATGTTAAAATGTCTTGTCCTATCTTTTCTGAAAAGTAGTTCATGTGTGCTTGTCTCCCCTTGTCGGTAAATAAAGATAATCGTTCCAGTCAGACTAATTCTCTGTATTCCAGCATTTCATGAGAAATACTTCAGTTTTTGTCTCTGCTCATATCTCACGGACTCCCATGAGTTGTTGGACAGCCATGACCCATTCCTTCGCCCCGATAGCGTGGGGTTACAAAAGCATGACAGATAGTGAAATAGTTTTGCTCTATTTCTATTTCGATCAGTCCGATAAAATCTTCTCTTTTTTCAAAAGGCGCAACTGGCAATCGGGATGTTCTTCTTACCACTGCATTGTTTATTGTAATGTTTTCAGCTGTTGTTCGCCAGGCATGAAAGATCACAGACCTATGTAATTTTTTTATATGATTTCTTGTATTTATTTAACATAACCCATCTCCAGTAGTATGATCTTTTCTTTTGTTATCAAGTGAGATCACGATCAATTTGCTGTCATTTGAACAGAAAGTAATAAACACATTTCAAATAATCTTCTTGAGCATTGAGCGTTTTAATATAACAGTCCACGTCTATAAACTCTCCTTTTTTTAGCGGAGTGGCCGCAAAAAAACACCGATCTCCTGTATACCAACTTTAATGGATAGTTTTTTTAGAGGATCGATTAAGCATTTCATCGAGCTGAATCTCCTTTAAAATAAAAAAGGTATTAATTCCCATGTTCCTTAAGTTTAATTGATTCATCAATAGCAAGATAGTAAATTCTAATATATTTTTGAAAATTCTTAATTATTTCTAAAAACATCCTCCATCTTAACTGCTTTCTTATGCCGGTAGTCTATTTTATAAAAATTAACATCATCATTTTTCGGTCAACATATGACGAATTATCAGAAGTAACATAAAGTGAAAAGCTCGATTAAGTAGAAGAGAAAAAAACTATTTCGAAAAGAATCTTTCTTTCTTTTTAATGAAGAAGGTTGATCGGATAAATACTAAAGGAATAATCACTTGTTATATGCAGATACGTCGTAAATACTAAGTGTCTAAATAGCATTTTGAGGAGCTTATTCGTATGCTGGAAATCAAGCGAAAAGTTAGTTATTAAGAGGTTTAACTTCAGAATTGGATTAACAGTATAGCGGTTCGATTTATAAAAAATCTCCTGCAGGAAGCCAAATTCGATGAAACTGAGGATACTGTACTTGATGTAGAGATTGAACCAAATCGAATTTTTTTGGTTCGAACAAACAAGTTGACTCCATTCCAAAAATTATTTGTTGGATACAATGGCGGAAAGCCTGAACCTCTCTGAGATGAAGTAGAACCGGTCGGAAAAAAAGATTGGAAATCTGTTAATAGGCTTAAAAATCATTTGCCTGTACTTAATTTCTCAATGGAAAAGTACAGGCGCTATTTAATTGGAGGAGAAGTGATGACAAATTTTCTTGAAGTGGGTAACATCATAAAGGCATGAACACCAGGCTTATCGACCAGCTATCGTAGGTTCAGAAGAAAATATACAAAAAGAGACTGATTTAGTAGAGGTCTTGCCAATCACCAACAGGGATAGAGGATACCCAACTCATATACCGGTAAATGGCAGAACCAAGAATAACAAAACAAACGGGGCAAGCAATCAGACAACTGGGTATGTATTGTGCGAAAAGATAAAGGGGGATTGAACCGTTGACCAGGATAGCAAGATTAGCAGATGAGGTCGATCAAGACTTGATTGAAGATTGTAAGGCAATTATTGATGCCCTTACTTATAGCGGATGAATAAAGCATGGACCAATCAGTAGGGTTGGTCTTTTTGAATACCAAAATTTTTATCAAACCGCTCGTGCAAGTGTACATTTACGAACGGTTTAATAGAAATTCATACACGGACTTGTCCTGACAACATGATGCCGAATACGTTAATCGAACTCTCCCACGTAACATTAAACACGATGGCATAGTGGTTCCGGGTCATATGTCCTTTTATGTTAAGATTATTTTTTAACAAAATAAAAAACCGGCATCTCAGAAGAGATACCGGTTTTTGACATATTATCGTACGTATGGAGCAGGATTGACCGCGTTTGACCGCGCGCCATTCCAAGGTCCTACGTGAATTTCAAAGTGAAGATGTGTGCCGGTTGAACGGCCTGTATTGCCCATTCCACCGACTTGTTGTCCTTGTGAAACTGATTGGCCCACAGATACATTAATTGAATTCATATGTGCATAGACAGTCGCGTGTGTCTGTCCGTTGATGGAATGTGTAAGAATAACGACATTTCCATATCCGCCCATGTTGCCGGCATAGGAAACCATACCGCTCGCCGCAGCAATAATCGGTGTTCCAGGTGAGTTTGCAATGTCCATTCCAAGGTGCGATTCTGCTCCGGCACCGATGTCACGGCCACCGTATCCAGAAGTGAATCGCCCAGTTGAAGGCAGGATGAATGTTGAACTGCCGGCACTAGAAGAAACAGAAGCTTGTGTAACATCCGCTGCAGGAGCTGGTGCCGAAGCTGCGGCTTGGCGCTGGGCTTCCGCTTTACGTGCCGCTGCTTCTCTGGCTAAACGTGCTTCTTCTGCTTTGCGTGCGATTTCTGCAAGACGTGCTTGTTCTGAGGCAATCTTCTTCTCAAGAGCTGCACTGATGTCTGCTGTTTCATTGTGCTCCATCTCAAGTGTTGATTTTTCTTTAGCTAAACGTTCTTGTTCAGCTTTCAAGTCGCTTTCGAGTTGAGCTTGTTCATTTTTTTGTGCATCAAGTGAATTTTTCAAGTTGACCAATTCGGCTTTTTTAGCTTCTTGTTCAGCTAGCTTCGTTTCAACTTCCGCTTGTTGTTCCGCTAAAAGTTTCTTGTCTTCTGCTTGCTCACGCATAATTTCACGGTCTGCTTCAATTAAGATGTTGACTGCTGAAAAGCGGTCAATAAAATCGACAAAGCTGTTTGCACCAAGAAGTACATCTATGTAATCGACTGATCCACCACTTAATTGAATTGCACGTGCTCGTTCTTTTAAAAGTTCTTCGCGTTCTGCAATTTTTCTTTCCAATTCTTCAATGGACTTTCTCAATTCATCGATTTCAACTTTTGTTTGATCGATTTCAGCTTGAGCAACGTCAATTTTAGTTTGTGTTTCGATAATTTGATTGTCCAGCTCGCGGATTTTTGCGATGATTTTTTCAAGTGTGGTTTGGTTTTGAGAGATTTCGCTCGTTTTTTGTTGAATCCCGGAGTTCAATTCACTTTGCTTCTGTTGAACCTCCTGTTGTTTTTTCTCTAAATCGCTTAACTTGTCAGCATTCGCATTAGGTAAAAACGTCGTTAAAGCCAATACAGCTGATAGAGCGATCATCATAAATTTTGATAATGGTTTCAAACTCTTGCTCCCCTTTCGTTTTCCGTGGCTATCTATAAGTCTTCCTAAATTTTACTAAATCATTGATTTTTCATAGCAATCCAGTTGCAAAATGAAAAATCCAGCAGACCTATTGTACCATCGTATAAACCTGTTTATTATTACAGTTTCTTATCAATTTGACTTCGAACATGACAAAATGTTAGGCATCTGTAATATATAGTGCTAAAGAGTATCTTAATGAACTGACTCGGATTGTCAGCGGATGAAGGGAGCAGAGGAACCGTATGAAAGAGGAAAAAAGACCAAAAAAAACCTTCCCCCAATCTTTACTGGGGAAAGGCATACATCTATTCGTCTGCTAGTACATCTGCTTGTTCTCTGCGAACAATTAGCACATCACATTTTGCTGTGCGGACAATTCGTTCGGAGACGCTACCCATTATAAATCGTTCAGCGGCATTCAATCCAGTCGCACCGCAAATGATGACATCGGCATTGAGTTTGGGTGCCAATTCTTTTGGAATGGCGATTTTGGGAATTCCGTATTCAACGATGACGTTTACGTTTTCTACCCCAGCAGCTATTGCTTCTTCTTTATACTTGGTTAATAGTTCTTGGGATGTTTTTTTTGTGCGGTCAGCTATGGTGCGGTCGTAGGCTTCAATGGAACCAAATGAACGGTTGTCGATAATATGTGCCAGATGCAATGTAGCGTTGTTGCGGGCAGCTGCAGCTGCACCTTTCTTGAATGCCAATTCGGATTCTTTGGAACCGTCTACTGCTACTAGAATATTGGAATATTTTAAAGACATTTAACTTTCCTCCTCTTCTCTATAATTAGTGGATTCGCTATCATTGAACAGAGTTCCTTCTTATTCTTTCACAATCTTTTAATGATAGATGTCCAAGTGGTGAATTTTCGAATAATTAACGGGAGATTTATGGTAAAGTGAAACAAACTGAACAGTTCGGAAAACAGCAGGAGAGGCTGGTGCGATTTGAAAAATAAGATTGAAAGCACGAACTCATTGACAGGCATAGAAGAGTTGCTGTCCATCCGCCATCAAGTCAAAGAATTAAAAAAAGATCATTATTTATTTCATGAAGGAGATGCTATCGAGGGAATCTTCATTATTCGCTCCGGCAAAATTAGGATTGAGAAAGTGACACCGAACGGCCGTGAACTGACATTGAAGATTTGTGGTCCAGATCAATTGGTCGGCGAAGTGACTATTTTTTCTGAAGCGCCTAAATATATGCTGGATGCCCGTGCAATTGAAGATACGGTTTGCCTTCATATCTCCATAAATGATTTGGAAGAGGCATTACTGTCAAATGGACGTCTAGCCATGGCCTTTATGAAATGGATGGGCATCGATCAGCAGAAAACCCAGACGAAATTTCGAGACTTGCTGCTGCATGGCAAAAAAGGCGCGCTGTATTCGACGTTGATCAGACTTTCCAATAGCTATGGTGTCCAGACAGAAAAGGGCATATTGATTGATATAGTGTTGACGAATCAAGACTTAGCGAATTTCTGTGGAATGACAAGAGAGGTGGTCAATCGTTTGCTGAGAGATTTGAACAAAAACGGAATTTTGAGTTTGTATGAAGGGAAAATCCTGCTTCATGACAGAGAACATTTAAAGACAGAAACAAATTGTGAAAATTGTCCGATCTATTTATGCAAAATCGATTAGCGGAAAAGCTTGCCTATAAGGCGGGCTTTTTTTTGTCTAAAATTTGTTAGTTTATCAAAAATCGGTAGCGGGTGTGAGAAATGTCACAGTATGAAATAGCAGAATAGCATAGGCTAAAAGTAAGAATGATATGCATAAGAGGTGAGAGAGAATGAGTCAAGAAAACCGGGAGCCGGAAGCCAGTCTGAAAGGTACTTTTATTAGTGTTCTCATAGTGGGGCTAATCATCATTGCGATGTGGGTCACCGTTTATTTACTATACGTAGCTCGTTAAATCAGGATGAAAGGAGTGGGTCTAAATGCATCTTCATAAATATGAAAAAATTTGGCTGGTGTTAGGTATTGCATCGCTGATTGTGTTTTTAAGCGTGGTAGGAGTGAGCGCATTCTCTCAAGATCACACCCCCGCTGGAGGAATGGAAACCATCGATCCCAAAAAGGTGAATGAAACTGCCCCATTTGATAATCCAGGAGTGACTCAATTAGATGACGACACGTATCAAGCGACGATTGTGGCTATGGCTTTCGGATACACGGCACCAGAATTAAAAGTTCCAGTTGGCAAAGAAGTTATTTTTAAAGTGACCAGCACCGATGTGGTCCACAGTTTCACCATCGATAATACAAAAGTTAATATGATGGTTGTTCCAGGACGTATTACGACAAAATCCTACACATTTGAAGAACCCGGCACCTATTTGATTCTTTGCAATGAATACTGCGGAACGGGGCACCATATGATGTATACAGAGATAGAGGTGTACGAAGAATGATTGCTTTGCAAGATCGCAAACTCGCTTTATGGAATATCGGGGTAGCTTATATCGCATTTTTAATTGGTACATTATGTGGGCTGCTTCAAGTGTTTATCCGCAATGATGCACTTCAGCTGCCAGCTTGGTTGGATTATTATCAAATTTTAACGGCACATGGTGTGCTGCTCGCACTTATATTTACGACATTCTTCATTTTTGGTTTCTTCATTACCGGTATGAGCAAGAGTCTTGGAAGTTTCGGTCCGAAAGTCCGGTTGTTTTCCTGGGTCGGCTTCTGGGTAACACTGCTTGGTACTGTAATGGCGACTGCAATGATTGTCGCTGGAGAAGCCTCGGTTCTCTACACCTTTTATGCACCACTTAAAGCAAGCGGATTTTATTATGTTGGCCTCGCGTTGGTGATTATTGGAACGTGGATCAGTAGCTTCGCACTGGTCGGACATTACAGAGTGTGGCGAAAAAACAATAAAGGACAGTTGAGCCCATTATTCGCTTTCATGACCATCACAACCATCATCATGTGGATTATTGCGTGTCTTGGTGTGGTCACAACAGTATTATTTCAATACATCCCGTGGGCATTCGGCTGGACCGACACCATTGACGTGGAGCTTAGCCGCACCTTGTTCTGGTTTTTCGGACATCCATTAGTGTACTTCTGGCTCTTGCCGGCATATATGGCTTGGTACGTCATTGTACCGAAAATTCTTGGTGTAAAAGTATTCAGTGATTCGTTGGCACGTCTTTCTTTTGTTCTCTTTATCCTGTTTTCCATCCCAGTTGGCTTCCACCATCAGTTGACTGAACCGGGAATTTCGAACTTTTGGAAGTTTCTTCAGGTTGTCCTGACATTTATGGTCATTGTTCCTTCTTTGATGACAGCATTCTCGATGTTCGCAACCTTTGAAATTGCGGGACGCAAAAATGGCGGAAAAGGCCTTTTCGGGTGGTTTACAAAGCTGCCATGGAAAGATATTCGTTTTACGTCCATTTTCATCGCAATGGCGTTCTTTATTCCCGGCGGAGCTGGCGGTATCATTAATGCCAGCTTCCAATTGAACGAAGTGGTCCACAATACATTATGGATTGTCGGGCATTTCCACATTACAGTTGGAACTCCGGTAGCCATGACATTCATGGGGTTAACGTTCTGGCTGATCCCTTATCTGACGGGAAGAAAATTCACTAAGTCTATGAAAGTACTAGGACTGATTCAAATCATCACCTGGTCGATTGGGATGCTGTTGATGTCAACGGCACAGCATCTCTTGGGTCTTCTTGGAGCGCCAAGAAGAACAGCTTACTCCAGTTATAATGACCACCCTGCCGCGATGGAGTGGTTTGATGGCATCTTGACAAATCACGTCACCATGGCAATCGGGGGAAGCATCCTTTTCGTTTCAGCGATGATTCTCATTTATATCGTTGTCATGACGATGTTCCTTTCACCTAAAGCTGTTGAAGCTAAAGACGTTGTCGATTTCCCAATGGCAGAAAGCGACATGTCCAATACACCAAAATGGCTAGAAAATTGGTGGATTTGGATCGGTCTTGCTGTGTTGCTTATTGTAATTGCTTACGCGATTCCATTAAGCCATATGATTCAACATGCACCGCCAGGCTCGGAAGGATTCAAAACTTGGTAGGAGTTGAGGAACAATGTTCACGATGGTAATTTCATTAACGATTGTCATTATCGTATTTACAGCAATGCTGGTCGAAGTCTCTTCTATGGAAGATTAAGTAAAAGACGGGCAAGGCATCTGGTTTCAAGATGCCTTGCCCGTCTTTTTTTGTAAGGTCAACTGGATGGATTTTTCAGATTAGCGAAAGCTGGAAATTGTATTCTTTCGGAGTGTTCTATAATATTGAAAGGAGAGAAACAGGAAGTTGAGGATTGTGATATGACCATTATCGAAATGATTTTTACAGCTGTAAGCTTAGTTTGGGTTAGTGAATTCCTATTGTTCCGAAATCGGGGCATAGGACAGGGAGACCCCTTGGAAAAACGTACTTTCTTTGCTATTTTAGCGGCTTTGATTGGCACAATTGTTTTGGGTCTGGTATTTCATGAGTTAACGCCATTCGAAAGTCTTGGTTTTATCAGTCAATTGTTAGGATTGTTTTTATTGTCAGTAGGTGTTTTTCTACGGTTTTGGGGAATTTTGCATTTGAAGTCGCAATTCACACGTTACGTCACAGTTCGTGAAGGAGATGAAATCGTTAGCACGGGACCTTACCGGAAGCTGCGCCATCCACTTTATACCGGGCTGCTTTTAATTACACTCGGTATGGCATTGTTCTTCAACAGCTTACTTGCAGCGGTCATCGGAGGCATTGTGATGGTTTGGGCATTGCTGCAGCGGATCAATTATGAGGAAAAGTTGCTCATCGAAAAATTCGGACCGGATTATCAAGAATGGATGAAAGAGCGTGCCCGGCTGATTCCGTTCCTTTATTAAAGACATAAAACAATGACCGTTTAACTAGAAGCTGTTATTCTCCTTACTGGCGAATAACAGCTTTTTTATTTTATATTAAGTTGCACTAATGGTTCCACCTATCGCGATTCCGCGAACTAGCTGTCATTAGTTTGAGCCGAACTAATCTGTGCAGGACTCTAAAGTAAATTTCTTTAATTCAGTCTCTGCATAATCCTAAGCAATTGTTTTTACATCATACACGATTTAATTGGATGGAGGAACAGTTATAATGAAAACACTATTTGAAACAACAATGACCAATACGGGTGGAAGAGACGGCGCAGCTTATTCACTGGATAACATTTTCTATTTGGACGTAGCAAAACCACAGGCTCTTGGCGGTTCAGCAACAACGGCGACGAATCCCGAACAGCTTTTAGCGGCAGGCTATAGCGCATGCTTTAACAGCGCATTGGAATTGGTGCCAGAAGCTGGTAAAGTGGAAATAGAGAAAAGTGAAGTGATAGCAACTGTAGCATGGATTGGAGATAAGGATAATGGCGGCGTTAAATTGGCCGTGAAACTTGTCGTCGATATTATTGGAATTGATGAAGAGCTAAAAAAGGAATACGTAGAAAAAGCACATCAGTATTGCCCGTATTCAAAAGCGATCAAAGAGTCAGTGGATATGGAAACGAGCGTTTTATAATACAAAGTATAGGTGAGATGTAAATGGAAAAACCCACAAAACTTGAACAGCAATTATGTTTTGAAGTCTATAAAGCTTCCAGCAATTTTTCGAAAATGTATGTTAAAGCATTAGAATCGTTCAATCTGACATTTTCGCAGTATCTCGTGCTCCTTGTTCTATGGGAGGAAGACAAGCTGCTGACCAAAAAAATAGGTGTACGATTGGGTCTTGGCACGGGAACATTAACCCCATTATCAATCGGATGATTGAGCATGGCAGACTGACTAAGCAGCAGTCCGAAAAGGATAAACGTGAATTTGTAATTTCATTGACAGAAAAAGCCCGAAGTGAACAAATAGCGGTCGAACAGGCTGTCTTTGAGAAAGTCACAGCTGCAATTTCATAGAAGTCAGCGCAATCAAGCTGATGAAAAACCTGAAAGAGCTGAATGCTTCTTTTAAAACGATGGATTTGTAAGAGAACCTATCTTGAGCTATCAAATGAGGAGTGATGCCGGATGAATATTTATGATATTACTGTGACTAAGCCGAACGGAGAGGACTATCAATTAAGTGAATACAGAGGCAAGGCCATGCTGATTGTCAATACGGCAACAAAATGCGGACTGAGAGATCAGTTTAACGGCCTGGAAAAAATGTATGAAGACTATAAGGATCAAGGATTAGTAGTTTTAGGCTTCCCGTCCAATCAATTTAAACAAGAAGAAGCCACTGGAGAAGAAGCGCAGGAAGCTTGCCGCATGACGTATGGTATTACTTTCCCCATGCACGACTTAGTAAAGGTTAACGGCGAAGATGCACATCCGCTTTTTACCTATTTGACTAGCAATACAAAAGGGTTTCTAACAAGTGGCATTAAGTGGAACTTCACAAAATTTTTGATTGACCAAAACGGCAACATCGTTTCACGATTTTCGCCAAAAGACACACCCGAATCGTTTGCAAAGGACGTTCAAAAAATACTTGCTAAGTAAAGGCAAGGAGGAAGAGCAAAGCCTTGCTTTTAGGGGCTTGCTCTTTTTGACATGAAAAATTATGCGTTGTCACCGTGCAGGAACTGTATCCCTGTATTTGCGGAAAATTGGCAAGTCGGTATTCATAATGAATCAGGATTTCTAAAAAGGTCTCCTTCCCGTAAATCAGGAGAACATTTAAGTTTCACTCTAGGCCTTGATGTGATAAACTGTACTTCATCGTAGCAGTAATGGAGTGATTAGAATGAGCAAAGCGAAAGCGAAAAGCGGTACAGGTCAGGGAACTGGCAAAAAAGGATGGACCCGCTGGAAAGCCGGCGCCAATAAAGCCAAGAGTTTTAAGCCTTACACAAGCAAAAACACTAAAAAAGCCGAGGAACCTAAAACAGAAAAAGAAAAAGCTTCTGAATGGATCGATGCATAGATAGGAAAGTAGGGGTTGTCCACGTGGGCAACTTTTTTTATTCGATATTAAGTTGAGAATTCTTAAAATCTCAAAAACCCCTTTACTCTCGGAGTAAAGGGGTTTTTGAAGATCCAATTTTTTTTCGTTGAGCAGTTTTTCTAGCACGATTTCCTTATCCAGCAAGAAGCCTATTTCTTTAGAAGAATTTTGAATTAGGAAGGGAGTGAACGCTGTCAAACGGATAATATGAAACCTTGCCAAAGCAAGTGGATAAAAAAGAAGCTGATAAACAACATCACTAGACTCGTCAAAAATTAATGAAACAGCAGGCGACGGCCAAGCAAATGGAAACAGCAATGACCATTTTCCGTGAATCATTGCGGTCGATTAAGCGTTCGATAAAAATCGGGTTAGAACAAGTTGTCGGGAACCAGAGAAAAATTGAGACAAAGCAGAGACCTCAATACTGAACCAGCCCCAATGAGAGGCGTTTCTTATAAATTGTTTCATCGCGCATCTCCAATTACTGTGACGTAATGTAAGGGTATTTTTGGAAAACAGATTAAAAATATTATAAAATAACAATTTCCTTTCACAGTATATTTATACTGTTTTAAAATAGTTAAGATATAACGATAAGTAATAGAATAATTCAGCTATTTACCATAGTAGGATGAAGCATGAAAGTTTTTCTAGAAAAGTGTAAGATGAAAGGTGAGGCAGTTTCTTAGCCAGAAGGAGTGAAGGAAAATGCCGACAGTATCATCTCCGTTATTGAGCATTCCAGAAAAAGAAGAATTGTATCAGCAAATTACGGATTATTCTCATGAAACAACTATTATTCATTCAAATCAGAAGGTTTTATACATAAATCAATCAGGTGCTGATTTTTTTAAAGCTAGCAAAGCCGCAGTTGTTGGGGCGAATGTAGTAGATGTTTTTACAGAAGACTATAAAGAATTGATCACCGAGCGTATCCGCAAAGGTATGGAGGACAGAACCATTGGGGAATTGATGGATACGACTGTTAAACGTTTTGACGGGACCAGAGCTGACGTCGAATTGTACTGCTACCCGGTTCAATACGGCAATACCACTGCAATCCAATCCATCTTGCACGATGTGACTGCTAAGAAAAAAACAGAACGCGATTTACTGCAATTGAAAAACGAAGTTTCAACGCCCATCGTTCCTATTATTGACGGCTTGGCTGTTTTGCCGCTTGTGGGATCGGTTGATGGTGACCGAAGCATGCGCTTGCTTGATATCATCCCGCAGAAAATTCAGGGAGAGAATCTGCATTGTCTGATCATTGATGTTTCAGGAATCTACAATATTGATAACGTCGTTGCGGAATTCTTGTACAAGATTGACCAAATTATGCGCTTGTTGGGCATTCAGCTAATCTTCACGGGAATTCGTCCGGAATTGGCATTAAAAGCTGTAGACGTACGTGTAGACTTCAGCCAATTGAAAACTATGGGCACAGTTAAACAGGCTTTGAAACTATATTTGATGGCTAACTAAGAAGCATTTATTCTCTAATTGAAATGTCTTGTCAAAGATATAAAAGTGGTTTATAGTTTACAGATACAATACTTAGTGTTTTTTCTAAATGAAAAAACTATATATAGTGAAATTCAATAACGAAGGTGCCTGAAAAGGCTTAAAAGGGAATCCGGTGAAATCCCGGAGCTGTTCCCGCAACTGTAAGTGCTGACGAGCTATCACAATCCACTGTCCAACGGGCGGGAAGGAGATAGCAGAGGATGATGCACAAGCCAGGAGACCTGCCTTTGTTATAGTTTATGATCTTCTTCGGGAGTTGAGAAGGATAACGAAGATATTCTGCGCGGACAGTTATTTTTTGCTGTCTTTATCCGCTATTCTGCGTTTTCCAACCCATCCTCCCCGAGAGGATGGGTTTTTTTTTTACATAGAAGGAGGAATCACAATGATGACAGAACCATTAGCTGCAGGTGTAGCAAGAACCATTCAAACAAAATTAGTGCTGCCGCCTGATACCAATCATTTAGGAACCATATTCGGTGGAACTGTACTCGCGTATATTGATGAAATTGCGGCTATTACAGCGATGAGACATAGTGGAAAAGCAGTTGTAACAGCTTCGATCGACACGGTGAACTTTTTGTCTTCTGCCAAAGTGGGCGATATCTTCATTTTAGAAGGTGTTGTGATATCGACAGGAAGAACGTCGATGGAAGTGTACGTCAAAGCCGAATGTCAGCAAATCGAAACTGGCGTTAAAAATTTGACAACTACAGCCATTTTAACAATGGTAGCAGTCGACAGTGACGGCAAACCGACACCGGTAACAGGAGTCATTCCGGAAACCGCTGCCGAGAAGAAATTATTTCAAAGTGCACAAGAGCGAAAACAACGGCGCATGAAAGTGAACGAATACGCAAAGGAGTTGTGCTGATATGAATATGAAAACTGAAACAACAGAAATGGATGCAGTAGAAAAAGCGCTCAAGCGGGCAACCGAGGTTTACGGTCTAGATACGCGCGAGCTACTTGAGCAAACAGCAAAACTCGCTGAACAAGCAAAAGGCGAGCAATCCTTACTTTATGCGTTAAACCGCATCACAATGGACGAACCGGATTGGACTTACGTGGCGGCAGAGTTATACATCAGTGATTTGTATAAGAAATCAGCAAACAGCCGCAATTATTCCGCTGCTAAAAAATATGGCGACTTTTACGAGTTAATTAAAGCATTAACACAAGTTGGCATTTATTCAAAAGACCTTTTAGCTGCTTATTCGCAAGAAGAAATTGCTGAAATTGGTCAAGAAATCGACCCCGAGCGGGATTTGCTGTTTAATTACATCGGTTTGTTTTTGCTGGCAGATCGTTATTTGGCGAAGGATTACGAAGGACGATTGTTTGAACTTCCGCAAGAGCGCTTTTTAGTTATTGCCATGACGTTGATGCAAAACGAACCAAAAGAGCGCCGTTTAGAACTGGTTAAAGAAGCTTATTGGGCAATGAGCCATCTGTATATGACAGTGGCAACGCCTACTTTATCGAATGCCGGTAAAAGCTTCGGCCAATTGTCTTCTTGCTTTATCGACACCGTTGACGATTCACTAGACGGCATTTATTTAAACAACTGGGATATTGCACGTCTCAGTAAAGACGGCGGCGGCATTGGAATTTACTACGGCAAAGTACGTGCGTTGGGCTCAGACATCAAAAAATTCAAAGGCAATTCTTCAGGCGTTGTGCCGTGGATTCGCTTGCTCAACGATACAGCAGTCAGCGTCGATCAATTGGGTCAGCGCCAAGGTGCAGTTGCGATTTACTTGGACGTCTTTCATAAAGACATCATGAACGGTTTCTTAGATTTAAAAACCAATAACGGTGACGAACGCCGTAAAGCGCATGATATTTTCACTGGCGTATCGATTCCCGATTTGTTTATGGAACGTCTGCAAGAAAAAGATGCAAACGGCCGCAGTATTGGCGAGTGGCATACATTCTGTCCACACCAAGTCAAGCAAGTGATGGGTTGGAAAGACGACAACGGGACGCCGCTCGGGCTTGAAGATTATTACGATGAAAAAGACAATAGATACTTTAGCGATAAATACCAAGAAGCTGTCGACCATCCATTATTGCCGCGCAAAACTTACCGTGCAATGGAAATTATGGCGCGCATTATGGTTTCTCAGCTGGAAACCGGCACACCGTATATGTTCTACCGAGACGAAGTTAATCGCCAAAACCCGAACAAGCATACAAGAGGCCGCGGGCTAACATCGATTTATTGCAGTAATTTGTGCACAGAAATAATGCAAAATATGTCAGCTACTACGATCGTCAAAGAATATACCGATGAAGAGGGCAACCTTGTAATGGTCCGTAAGCCAGGCGATTTTGTTGTTTGCAACTTGTCATCGATTAACTTGCCGAGAGCGGTTAAGGCAGATGTTTTGGAGCGGTTAATTCCAATTCAAACACGCATGCTGGACAACGTCATCGATTTGAATACGATTTCTGTTGGGCAAGCTGAAGCAACCAATAAAAAATACCGCGCTATTGGTTTAGGTACGTTCGGATGGCACCACTTATTAGCGCTTGAAGGCATTCATTGGGAAACTGAAAAAGCTGTGGAATATGCCGATACGCTATACGAAGAAATTGCCTATCAAACAATTCGTGCTTCGATGCAATTAGCCGAAGAAAAAGGTGTGTTTAGCCAGTTTTCAGGATCTGAATGGCAAACGGGTGAATATTTTGAACGTCGCAACTACACGAGTGAACGTTGGAACAACTTAAAACAAGAAGTTGCAACGACGGGTGTTCGCAATGGCTGGATGATGGCCGTCGCACCAAACTCATCCACTGCGAAAATTGGCGGTTCAACAGACGGCATCGATCCATTATATGCCGTTGAATACGCGGAAGAGAAAAAGAACTTCAAATTTAAAGTGACAGCGCCCGACTTGGATCACAACACCTACGATTATTACCGTCGTTCGCGTCATGTGCTAGACCAAAAATGGAGCATCCGCCAAAATGCAGCACGCCAACGACACATTGATCAATCCATTAGTTTTAATTTTTATGTGCCGCATACGATTAAAGCAAAAGAGTTGTTGGAACTTCATTTAGAAGCGTGGAAGCAAAACTTGAAAACAACTTATTATGTCCGTAGTACGTCTCAAGCGGAAATTGAAGAATGCGAAGCATGCCAAAGCTAAAGGAGGATTCTTATGACCATACATGAACCGTTAACAAAGATTAAATTATTAAATCCGGAGCATCCGAACAGATCGACTGGCGTCTTGAACGGCCAGTCTTCGGGGCTATTAAACTGGAACGATATTGCGTACCCGCAAATGTATGATTTGTATCAAGCGCTGCTTGCTAACTTCTGGAAAGCACAAGAGATTAATATGCAAGATGACATTAAGCAATGGGATAGCTTGAGCGATGTCGAAAAGGATGTCTTTTTGCGTATCAACACGCAACTGGCATCACTCGACAGCTTGCAAACGCCGACGATGAGTCAGGCAATGGATTACGTGACAGATTCCAGCTTTAAAGCCATTTTTGCGGTTATTTCTCAGCAAGAAGCAGTACACACAGAATCGTATTCGTATATATTGAGTTCACTGGTATCCGTGAGCGAGCAAAACGCACGTTTCGATCAAGCAAAAAGCGATCCGGTTGTTCAAAAACGCAATGATTTAATTTTAGACGCTTACGAAGAATTCAGACAAAATCCAACGCCGCAAAACTTATTTAAGCTGAGCGTCAATTCTATTAATCTGGAAGGCATTTATTTTTATGCAGGATTTGCCTTTTTCTATCACTTGGCGCGCCAACAGAAAATGCTGAAAACCAGTACGATGATCAGCTATATTCAACGAGACGAGATGCAGCACGCGTATTTTATTGCGCAGTTTATCCGCATCATGCTGACGGAAAATCCAGAACTGCATACGGATGAAAACATTCAATACATCTACACGACAATCGACCGAGCAGTCCAGCTTGAAAAAGAATGGGCGCATTACATTTTGGCCGATATTGAAGGATTGGATTTGGTAGAATTTGAAGGCTACGTCGAGTATTTAGCCAACAAACGTCTGCGTCAGCTTGGACTGGACAATTTATACGAAGAACGCAGCAATCCGATGCCTTGGATTCAAGTGTTTGGCGATGACATGATGAACGAGACAAAATCCGATTTCTTCGAACAGAAATCAAGAACATATACCAAAGTGTCGCAGTCGAATGGCTTTGACGAATTATAGGCCAAAACGCGCAATCGTCTACACTTCTGTTACTGGCAACACAGAACAATTAGCAGAAATGTTGCAGACAGCTATGCTAAATCAAGGACTCCAGAGTATGCTATACCGGATAGAAGACTTTCCGCTGACAGCATTGACCAGTTTCGACACCCTGCTAATCGGAACGTATACATGGGGAAGCGGAGAAATTCCGGAAGAAATGCGCGACTTATACGAAGCCATCGAAAGACTCGATAGAAAAGAACTGCAGACAGCTGCTTTCGGTACCGGGGACAGTTTTTTCGCAGAGTTTTGCGGAGCGGTCGACCGTTTCCGCGACATGCTGTACATGAAGACACAGCTGGTGGCGACACTGAAAGTGGAATTGATGCCGCAGCCAAGTGATAGCAGACGCTGTGAAAAATTGGTGGAACTGATCAAGCTACAAGGAATGCAGCTGTTTTTCTCAGAAGATCAAGGGGATAGGTGACTACACATCGTTATTTTGAGGAGCATATGCCGTGAGCAAAATTATCGAAGATGTACACTGCCGTTTTTTATCCATAGGTAGGCTTGCCTCCTTCGGCAATAGAAAAGAGGATATCGGCATAAATGATACAGAGTCACAAGACGGTTCATCTGAAGAGCAGAAATATTCTGGAAAGGGAGATTCAGCTTGATCGAAATCTCTACTCCCTAAGATGAAACAAAGCTTAGTTTAAAATCGCTGAAAGGCGGTTTTTTATTTTGACTGAAAAGAGTTTTATCTGAAAAGAAAGGGTATATGGAGAAAAAGGGAATAGATTGCAACCTTATTTTCCGCCACTCTGGCTGCAAGAACAACTGGTTTTTCTCGGCGTGAATCCTTGTTGTTCAAAGGTAGATTCGGCGCTAAAGGATGCGTTTTGGTCAATTCGTTCATCGAGAGAGCAACAAAAAGAAAAAAGTTTAACTTTTCCTTCGAAAGACCATAAATCGTTTGAGAACGAAGAAACAACTTTTTCCATTTAAAAAATCTGTTTTGACTTTGTTCGTTAGATCAAAAGAATATAGAAAATGTCCATGAATTAGTTGGCTGGATGCGACAGACGATAGCGCTGTAAACAACGCCGAAAAGAATTTTTCCAATTCTTTTCGGCGTTTTTGTATGCAAAATTACTGTTTTTAACAATAATTTATAGCATTTGGGAAAAATAGAAAGGATGAGCAAGATGGAACAGTTAGAGCAAGTAGCTGAGCAAGTTGGCATACTGTTAAATTCACAAGTGGAATTGGAAGCCGGTGAGTGTTTAATCAAAAGAAAAAGAACCATTAATATTTCTTCCTATAATAAAAGTTTTACCTGTACCTTAGATCATGATATCTCCTTTAAGAATCTCAAGGATAGTGGCAAAGCTTTAAACCAAGCAGAAGTGTTTCTGCTACCAGGAGAGCTGGCTTCATTTGTAAATGCGCTTCACTGGCACCCAATTCCGTTGCCGAACACTTATCAGCACCGGATGGATATCAATCCGGATATCATTTGCGTATATTTGTCTTCAGAGGAACCACCTGAGGACTTTGCCGCCAGGCTGTCAGTCGCTTTCGACATCATTGAGCAAAGTTCTCTTGTTTGAGTAGTTGATAGAGGAAAGGGGGGAGCCCCATGCTAACTAGATACAAGCGGTCAAATGAAAAAATCGCTATGGGCCTGTTGTCATTCATGCCTAAAGAGCGGAATTTCAAACAGCTGAAAAAGACCATGGAATTGTACAACGAACAAGCAGACTGGCAGCTTTTTCTCTGGAAAGTAGGCGATAGTTACGTGGGTGCCATCGGTATTCATATAGAAGACGCTGAAAGCTTTACAGTCCATCATATTTCAGTGATTCCATCATTTCGGAGAGAAGGAATCGGCCATAAAATGGTGATGCGTGTTGAAGGGTTAATGGCTCATCGAAGAGCAAAGCCAACTGAGGAAACACAAACCTTTATGATGAAGTGCGGGGTTTAAAAATACGACTCACAGAAAAAGTCGACTGTGTTAATTCGCGGTCGGCTTTTCCTTATGGAGAAATTTCCATCTCGGCCTATTTACAGCGTATAATAAAGGCATCTGACAGATCTAACTAAAGTGAAATTAAGAGGTGTTCATCATGATCATCATTATCGATAACCAGGATTCGTTCACTTATAACCTCGTTCATTACTTTGAGCAGCTGGACGATACAGTGCTCGTTTTTCAAAATGGTGAACTTACAACAAAACAAATAGAGCATCTTATGCCGGACCTGATTGTGCTGTCACCTGGCTCAGGGCGTCCTGCTGCACATGGCGCAGGGAAGATGGTGCTGACGGAGCTGAGCGGACACATTCCCATACTCGGCGTCTGTCTCGGGCATCAAACCATTATTGAGCATTTTGGGGGACGGATTGTTAAGGGAAGCCGGCCCATGCACGGAAAAATCTCTTTGCTGACGCATGATGGCAAAGGACTATTCAAAGAGATTTCCAACCCTTCAGCTGTGACCCGCTATCATTCCTTGGTGGCGGAAGAGCCGCTGCCTGAATGCTTATCAGTGACGGCCCGTTCAGACGATGGAGCAATCATGGCTATCCGCCATCATACGCTTCCGATCGAAGGCATACAGTTTCATCCAGAATCGATTTTGACTGTGGAAGGCTTCAACATGCTAAAAAACAGTTATGAACTAGCTAAGCGGTGGAAAGAAAATAATAAGGGAGGTGCCGATCATGCCAAACCCTTACCTATTGTATGAGTTTCGGAACGAAAGTGGAGAAATTGAACCGCTTCTTTTCAGTGAACCCTTGAACGTCCTTGAAACAAATGTGCTTTCAGAAGTGCCAAAGATTATGGAGGAAATTGAGAAGGCAGTCGGCGACGGATTTTACGCTGCGGGCTACGTTTCTTATGAAGCAGCTCCAGCTTTTCATCCCGAAATGCGCGTGCATTCACAAGGAGAAATGCCACTCCTTTGGTTCGGTATTTTCAATGGGCCACAAAAAAATCCGCCTGTTTTTGAAGGACAAAAATCATACACTGTTTCAGAATGGGAAATGGCGAGTTCTGTAGATCAGTACAAAAACGGAATTCAGCAGATCAAACAGGCAATTGAAGAAGGTGATACTTACCAAGTAAATTACACCGAGCGCCTATTTGCAGAATTCACAGGAAGCGACTTGGCGTTTTACCGTCAACTTGCGAGAAACCAGCAAGCCGATTATGGTGCCTATTTGAATCTAGGTAGGTTCCGTGTATTGTCAGCATCTCCAGAACTGTTCTTTAAAGTCCACAATGGCGAATTGACAGCCAAGCCGATGAAAGGCACTGCACCAAGAGGAACCACAACGCAAGAAGACGAAGAACATATTAAGGCGCTACTAAGTTCTGAGAAAGAACGGGCTGAAAACCTGATGATTGTCGATTTGCTCAGGAACGATATGAGTCGATTAGCCAAACGGGGAACGGTCAAAGCGAATCCTTTGTTTACGGTAGAAACGTATCCGACAGTTCATCAGTTGACGTCGACAGTCAAAGCGGAGCTAGCTGAAAGAACGACTATCTTAAACTGGTTTCAGGCATTATTTCCATGCGGATCGATTACAGGTGCACCTAAAATTAGCACCATGAAATATATAGCTGCTTTGGAACAAACACCAAGGGAAGTGTATTGCGGAGCCATAGGCTTTATCACTCCTGAAAAAAACGCGATCTTTAACGTACCCATCCGGACGGTTGTCATTGATCGGGAAAAAGACATGGCACGTTATGGTGTAGGTGGCGGTATCACTTGGGATTCAACTTCTGAAGGAGAATATAGAGAGTTGCAGACAAAAGCAGAAGTGCTGACTGCCAAACGGCCGGTGTTCAGTCTGCTGGAATCCTTGAAACTGGAGGATGGGAAATATCCATTGCTTCAGTATCATTTGGCGCGTCTTAAAGATTCTTCAAGCTATTTTCATTTCCCGGGAAATATTCAGCAAATCGAAAGAGAGTTGATAAAAATCTCAGAAAAATATCCGACCGGTGTCTACAAAATTCGGTTGCTGTTGGACATAAAAGGTCAAACAGAACTGCAGGTACAAGAGGTGATTTCTGTGGAAGAGCCGATAAAATGCTCACTAGCGCTTTCAACTGTAGACAGTAAAGATCCATTTTTATTCCACAAAACCACCCATCGAAAAGTATATGAAGAAGCTAGTGGAAAACTGCGTGAGGGTATATTTTCTACTTTATTATGGAATGAAAAACAGCAAATTACAGAGTTTACCATTGGTAATGTAGTGCTTGAAAAAAACGGTAAATTTTTCACGCCTCCAGTTTCCTGCGGCTTGCTCGCTGGTACGTTTAGGCAGCAGTTGTTGGACCAGCAGCTTATCGAAGAAAAAATTATCTATAAAGAAGAACTTGAGGACTGTGACGCTATTTGGCTAATCAATGGCGTGCGAGGCTGGCTATCCGTGGAACTAATGAGCAACGTAGAAATAAGTTGAACCAACAACCGGGCAATGAGTGGAGTGCGATGGAAAAGGAGGTCTTGTTATTTCATTTGACAAGGAAATGCGAATTTTGGATGAGTTGATGGAGAAAATTGAATCAAAGCAATTTTCAGCAGGCGAGAAGCTGCCTTCAGAAAATGAACTGGCGGATTGCTACAGAGTGCCGCGCATGACAGTGCGAGCGGCGTTGACGAAGCTGGAGGAGCGGGGCTACATTTATTCGAAGCAAGGCAAGGGAAGATTTTTAAAAGAAGAGTCCATACCGATCCAACTGCATTTAACCGGGAAAGTCAGCTTTACTGAAAAGATGGAACAGGCAGGCTACGATTTAGAAACACGCCTCATCAGCTGTGAAAAAATTAGTTATGAAGAAAAAATCTACAAACTGCTAGAGTGTGAGCGAGAGGATAAGGTTTATAAGGTTTCCAGAATCCGAATTATCGACGGGCAAACGATGGCTATCCACAATTCTTTTGTGAGCGAGAAGATGTTTCCTGAAATTGAAAAAGAAGGAGTCTGCATCAGCTCGATGTTCGCTTATTACCGGAAGCACGGGCACACCGAATTTGCTAGCAGCAAAACCATGCTTGGCATCTCCTTTCCGACGTCAACAGAACAGCAGCTTTTGCATTGTCAAAGTATGGTCCCCCTTATTATGGTGGAAAGTGACTGCGTCGACGCAGCGACAGGAGATGTTCTGGAGCACACAAGAATCCTATACCGCAGCGATAAATTCAAATACGACATCACCATGGATTAGGTGAACAGGCAAAGGAGAGTTTCTCCTTTGCCTGTTTTTTATGCTTAAGAAGTTTTGAGTTTTTCATTTTAGTGTTCAGACTCCAGCGCCCAGGTTCAAGGGTCACAAGCCACTCCAATGGCTAGTTCTTTGGGATGTAAGCTGATCCGGTGTCCAGTTGCAATTGTCTAGCTCTTCGGGTCATAAGTATACCCAACTGTGTGGTAAGGAGCGCCACACTGCAGATCTTCCTTATGTTTGCCAGAGCTGGACAGGCACTTCCACTTTTTGTGCTGTCATTGTGAAGCGGCTTTACATAAGCTTTACGAGAGTTTAAAACATAGCCACTTGGCGACAAGTTACGATGAACTTACAGAAGAGGAGGCAGTGAATTATGAAGAGACGCAAAAGAACTGAAATTCTCATTCAAGGAGACGGGCGTTTGGCAAAGAATTTGGCAGCCGGCATCGCAGAGAAATACGAATGCCGTGAAATCACTGCGCCGGAGCAAGGAATGGTTATGGTCAAAATGAGAGAATCAGCAAAAAATTCCTTATTTTATATAGGAGAAGTCCTGATAACGGTAGTGAAAGTGGAGGTAGCAGGGAAAATCGGAACTGGCTTGCTGGTGGGTATGGACGAACAACGAGCCATGCATTTGGCAATCATTGACGCCGCCTATAAAGCCCAGTTGCCTGAGACAGCTGAATGGGAACCTCAGCTTTTGGAGGAAGAACAGCAGATCAGTATAGCCAAAGCGCAGCAGCAAGCGGAGCTTTTCGAGACAAAAGTCAGCTTTGAAACGATGGAAGTCTAAGAGAACAAACTAAACTAAACGATCAGGAGAGATTATATGGCGATTGATCAAATACACGACTTGCAGCAGGTTTATCGGAAACTATTAAATAGTATGTCACGGCCAGGAACCATTTCGTTGATTGAACAAGAGACCGAAAGAGTGGATGTGGATTTCGGCTGTGCCAACGCTCTGATGTTAAGTGCGATGGTGCTGCTGGATGCAGAAGTCACTTTTCATGTCCTGTCGGAAAACCGGCGGGATCTGATTGAGAAAATTTCGGAATACACTTCAGCCCGTTTTGCTCCTTTGCAGGAAGCCGATTTCATCATTGTTCTGCAGAAAGACGAAGAATCGGAAATTTTAGCGGCAATGGCACAATGCAAAATCGGCAGCTTGATCGATCCGCAGCAATCTGCAACCTGGATAATTGAAACTACGGTTTTATCGAATAGTGGCGCATTGCTGCTGACAGGACCGGGGATCGAAACAGAAGCCCAGTTGTCGACGGGGCAATCGATCCGATTTTGGCAAGCCAGAGACAGCCGCATCAAGGAACATCCAATGGGCCTCGATATGATTTTTGCGGATGGCTCTTCTCAGATCGCTTGTCTACCGAGAACAGTTTCAGCAATTCCGATGGAGGTGGAGTAAATGGGCTATGTTCCTGTTAAAGGTGGAACTCAGGCTATTGCGGCTTCGATCAAACGCCTGACTTATGAACGGCTAAAAGGCGAAGAAATTTTAGAGATTAACACAATCTTAGCGACGATGGGCAGCATGGTGGATCAGGTGATGTCGGAAAGTAGTCTATATTCACCGGAACTTGCGGCTTTGGCCATCAAGCAAGGAGAAGGCAGTATGGAAGAAGCTGTGTTCCTGATGCGCGCGCATCGCTCCACTTTGCCGCGCCATTACTACAGCGAGGCAGTCGAAGCGGAAACGATGTTGGTCGAACGGCGGATATCGGCAAGCTTTAAGGATATTCCAGGTGGCCAGTTATTAGGTGCCACTTATGATTACACACACCGGTTGCTGGATTTCAGGTTATTGGAAGAAAGCGCGGAAACCAATCGGGGGTGGCTGCAGGATTATCAAGACAGCCTGCCGATGATTCAAGCAGGACAGGAAGTGGTCTATTTTCCGAAAGTCGTCGACTATCTGCGGCAGGAAGGCTTATTTGAGACATACCAACCAGACAATACACGCCCAACCGATGTCACCAAGCAAAGTCTGCAGTTTCCGACAACAAGAAGCGCCCGGCTGCAGGTGTTGACACGTGGCCAAACAGGCGCGGTCACATCATTTGGTTACGCGTCTCTGCGGGGATATGGTCAAGTCCATCCGACTGTAGGTGAAGTCCGTGTTGGTAAAATGCCGATTTACACAGTGCAACCGAACGAAATGGATCAGGAGCCGGAAGATCAGTTCTATATCGGCGAAATCCGGATAACGGAAGTGGAATCGTTTGTACCGGTAACCGTAAAAAATGACGAAAACGAAGACGAATTGGAGTTTGAAATCGGCTACGGCGTCTGCTACGGAAAAAATGAAACAAAAGCGATCGCGATGAGCATCCTGGATCAATGCTTGGAACATCCGAATTCGAATTTTCCGACTCATGACGAAGAATTTGTCTTATTGCATATCGATTCAGTGGAGTCCACAGGTTTTATTTCCCATTTGAAACTCCCGCATTATGTCACCTTCCAGTCGAAGCTAGACAGTATCCGTCAAGTAAAGAAAGGGGTGCAGAAAGTTGAGAGCTAATATGCATTTTGCATTTTTTGATGAAGGATCCAAAAAAGAGATTCGGCGGGCTACGCTGAAAGCTGTCGCTATTCCGGGCTACCAGGTACCCTTCGCTTCACGGGAAATGCCGATTGCACGCGGTTGGGGAACAGGCGGCTTGCAGTTAACCTTGTCTTTAATCGGCAAAATGGACGTGCTGAAAGTCATCGACCAAGGCGCCGATGAATCGGTCAATGCGGTCAGTATCAAAAAGTTGGTTCAGGAAACAACAGGGGTTCAAATTACTGATCAAACCAAAGATGCGGATCTTATTCAGTCACGCCATCGCATCCCTGAAACACCGCTGACCAAAGACCAAATCCTGGTTCTTCAAGTGCCGATGCCTGAACCTCTGCGTCCTGTCGAAGCACGCGAATATATGACCAAACGCATGCACTCTGAAGACGACTACAGCGGTGCCTGGCTGATGCTGTTCGAGCAGATTGTCAAATACGGTAGAACAGCAACAGCCGCGGATCATCCGGTTTATGTCAACGGCCGCTATGTAATGGCGCCGAGCCCGATTCCGCGCTTTGATAATCCCAAAATGCATCTGTCAGAAGCACTGATTTTACTCGGTGCAGGACGCGAGAAGAAAATCTATGCCGTCCCGCCCTATACAACTGTAGAATCTTTGGCTTTTGAAGATTACCCGTTTGCTGTTGAATCATTTGAAGGCCAGGAATGCCAGTTATGCGGATCAGCTCACGTCTTTCTTGATGAAGTGATTGACCAGAAAACGGGGAAAACCGTTTATCAATGCAACGATACCAGTTATTGCATGGAGCAATTGAACAGCAGAGAGAAAGCTGAGGTGGAGAGCAACTATGCATGAAGAACCGATTTTGAAAGTTCGTAACTTGCGAAAACAATTTGGGCCCGGGTGTTCTTATTGTGACAATTTGGATTCTGATCGATTGGAGAAAAACTACTGCACGGTATGCAGCACAGTCTATGCCGTCCGCGATGTGTCACTCGATCTATATCCTGGTGAAATTCTGGGGATTGTCGGGGAAAGCGGCAGCGGCAAGTCCACATTGATGCAATGCTTGTACTTCGACACTGACGTTGCGTCAGGAGAAGCATATATCCATACACCTGCTCTGGCGGGTATCAATGTCTTTAAATTGTCTTCCCAGCAAAAGCGTTCGATCCGTAACCACGATTATGGAATGGTTTATCAAAATCCAGTGCATGGCTTGAAAATGAATTTTTCCTCTGTGGGAAATATTGCGGAAAAACTCATTGCGGCGGGCAACCGGAATGTTGGAGATATGGAAGCGACAAGCAAAAGACTGCTGGAAAATGTCCATATCCCGCTGCATCGCATGAAAGAAGAACCACGCAATTTTTCAGGCGGTATGCAGCAGCGCGTCCAGATAGCTAAGGCATTATCGAATAATCCGCCCATTCTGTTTCTAGACGAAGTGACAACTGGACTCGATTTGTCGGTTCAGGCCAATGTCTTGGACCTGATCAAAAAAATTCAGCGTGAGCTTGGCATCAGCATGGTAGTGGTATCGCATGATTTGGCGGTTATCCGCATGCTGGCTGACCGGACCATTGTCATGTTGAATGGTGAAATCATCGAACAGGGCTTGACCGATCAAGTATTAGAAGACCCACAACATGCGTATACGCAACAACTTGTGTACTCATTACTCTAGGAGGATCGATATTTTGTATATTATCCATAATGGCAAAATCGTAACCGAGCAATCGATAGCAGAAGGATTCGCGGTCGTAGTGGAACAGGAGACCATTCAGGCAATCATCCCGCAAGAGCAGGTAGCGGATTATCCTGATGCTCAGCTAATCGACGCCAACGGGGGCTATATCTCTCCAGGCTTTATCGACATTCATTCCGATTACATCGAAACCATCGCTTCTCCGCGTCCGACCAGCATGATGGACTTCGACATCAGTTTGCGTGAAGCGGAAAAGATCCTTATCAGCCATGGCATCACGACGATGTTCCATTCGCTGTCATTCTACAAAGAAGATGTTTTCTCACATAAGCCAATGCGCAATCCTCACAATATCCAACGCATGGTGGATGCTATCGAAGCGACACATAACCGTCTGCATTTAATTCGCCATCGTCTGCATGCCCGTTTTGAAATCGATAATATCGGGGAAGTGGATCAATTGGTGAAAAATATCGAAGACGATAAAGTGCATCTATTGTCATTCATGGACCACACACCGGGACAAGGCCAATACCGTAACTTGGAAGTATACCGCGAGACTTTAAAAGGCTACCGGGAAATTTCCGATGACGACGTCAATATCCTCATTGCGGAGCGGCAAAGCACCGAGTGCCTAGCAGCAGAAAAAATCAAAGAAGTGGCGGATATTGCGCTGGCCAAAGGAATCGCTGTCGCTTCCCACGACGACGATGACGTTAAGAAGCTGGATTTGGTGAAAAGCTTCGGCACCACCATCAGCGAGTTTCCGATTACGCTTGAAGTCGCCATCAAAGCCAAAGAGCTGGGCATTCACACCATCGCTGGAGCTCCCAATGTGATGCTTGGCGGTTCACATTCCGGCAACCTGTCAGCTGCGGAAGCGATCAGCAATGGCTGCATGGACATCCTGTGCAGTGACTATTACCCGCCTGCTTTGCTGCACGCTGTCTTTGATCTGCATGAGAAATACGGCAATGACTTGCATGCGATGTTCATGATGGTCACCTTAAACCCGGCAAAAGCAGTAAAGCTGGATGACGAACTGGGTTCAATTAAACCAGGGAAAAGAGCCGATCTCCTAGTGATTGAACGCATGGATGATGGCTATCCGATGCTGACAGCAACAATGGTCAATGGGGCGTTGATTACCACGACGAATTACCGTATAAAATAGCATTCAACGGAAGGAGGCAATATGATGACGATGTTGGAAATAGTGGATTTCGAGAAACGCTTCACCATCCATCATTTAAACAAAATCATGCCCGCCATAAAAGATATCAGTTTTTCTTTGGAAACAGGTGAATTTATTGGCATCATCGGAAAAAGTGGGAGTGGCAAATCGACCATCTTGAAAAGCATCTACCGCACGTATTTACCGGATCAAGGGAAGATTCTGTACGATTCTACAGCTTTTGGAGTGGTGGACCTAGCACATATCACGGAGCGACAAATGCTGCACATGCGGAAATACGAAATCGGCTATGTTTCCCAGTTTTTAAATGTCATGCCGCGGACGACCTGCCGCCAATTGGTCACCAATGCCTTATTGGAAATGGGTTCGACGGAGGCAATAGCCAGCGAGGAAGCTGAAAAAGCGCTGGCTCATTTTGAAATCAATCCGAAGCTTTGGGACAGTTACCCTAATACGTTTTCAGGGGGTGAAAAACTGCGGTTGAACATCGCGATGGCGACCGTTAAACAACCGCGTTTGTTGCTGCTGGATGAACCGACCGCCAGCCTCGATCAGCAATCGAAAATGAAGGTTCGTGAAATTATTGAAAAACTGAAGCTCAACGGCACAACCCTGGTCGGAATTTTTCATGACATTGAATTCATGGAAGGACTTTGCGATAAAGTCTACGACATGCAAACGAGAAAGCTGACCGTTGGCGAAAAAGTGGGTGTGGGCGCTGAAAGCTGATTTGCATGTCCACAGTCACTATTCAGATGGAGCAGATTCGGTGGAAAATGTCATCAAAAAAGCGAAAAAAGCGGGTGTAACAGCCATAAGTTTTGTCGACCATGACACCGTATCAGGCTGGCCGGAGCAACGGCGTATCGCTGAAGTTTATGGTATTCAGGCGATACCCGGAATTGAAATTTCGGCTTATGATTTCAAGCGGCAGCGAAAAGTGCATATCCTAGGTTATCACTTTACTCCGGAAGCATCAGCAATCACCAACCTATGCAACGGCTTGCTGGAACTTCGCCAAAGCCTTTCGCTATGGCAAGTAGAGCGGATTAGAGAAGCTGGATTTCACGTGGATACCGAAGCGGTCATAGAGTCGGCTAAACCTTCAGCCACTGTCTACAAACAGCATATTATGAAGCAATTGATAGATGCCCCTTACACATCCAAAGAATATAAATTTCTTTATAAAAGCCTGTTCAAAGGGACGGGGGTCGCAGCTGGCGACATTGAGTATGCCGCTGCTACGGATGCTGTCCGGGCCATTGTCTCTGATGGGGGCCTGGCCGTTGTGGCACATCCTGGACAGCTCGATTCCTTTGATCTGATACCCGAGTTGCTTGAAGCAGGTCTTGGCGGAATCGAACGCAATCATTTCGATCATTCATCGGAAGACCACCGGAAAGTGGAGGAGCTCGCACAGCGATATGGCCTGGTGATGACCGGCGGCAGCGACTATCACGGAGCTTTCGGCACAGCTATAGCGCCTGGAGACATCATCAGCCCGGAAGATGTATACATCGTTAAAAAACTATAAAGTTCTTGTAAATTTCAGTGTTTTGCTGTGGAATTGTGTTGTAATGTAACAGACAAAGCAGGATTGCCTGCTCATTCCAGATAGACAAAAAGGAGAATCGACCATGAAAAAGAAAAATTCGGCAATGGCAATGTTAGTGGGAGCGGCTTTATTGTTATCGGCATGTTCGGAAGGCAACGCGGAAGCGGGTAAGGCAGAAGTGGATGATGTGATCAAAGTGGTTTGGTATCCGAATGAATCAGGATCGGATATGACTTCTTCCCGTGATGAAATCGGGGCGGCTATCGAACAAGCTACCGGTAAAGAAGTAGAGCACCAATTGACAACTGATTATGCTATAGCAATAGAGACACTGGTTAATAATAATGCGGATTTGGCATTTATGGGAGCACAAGGCTATATTGAAGCGAAAAACGGCAACGATGCAATTGAACCACTGGTCGTACCGACAGGAGAATCTGGCACACTCGATGATGCGATCTACCACAGCTGGCTGGCAGTCAATGTCGATGATCAAGAAAAATTTAAAGTAGACGGAGAGTTTTCACTGGATACATTGGAACAGAAGAAAATGTCCTTTGTGTCAAATAGTTCCACATCTGGTTTTGTCGTTCCTTCTTCAATCATTATCAGCCATTTCGCTGAGCAATCAGGCTATGAGGATCTGGTTGCGGAAGATTTGATGGAAGGCGGTCCGTTGTTCTCACAAGTCCTTTTTGGAAACTCTCACCAAGGATCAGCTGTGAACTTACTGAATGATAGCGCGGAAGTAGCAGCATTCTGTGACACATGCGTTGGAAACTATGTGGAAGTCACCGAAGGCGAAGCCAATGAAGTCGGTTCAATCTATAAAGTCAAAGACGATGCGGCTGAACCGTTTAATACAGTAACAGGCAGCGAATTTGCCTTGATGGGTGTTACACCTGTCTTGAATGCACCGTTCGTCGCCAACATGGAAGTGCTTGGCCAAGAAGATTATGATGCCTTGAAAGAATTATTCGTTTCAGATGAAATCGCGAACAACGAAAAAATCTTTGTACCAGAAGATTCGGGAGAATCTGGTTTATTCTTCAAATCAGCAGATGAGCGTTTTGCACCAGTTGAAGATGCATGGTTCGATCCAATCCGTGAATTATCTAAGTAGTAACCGAAAGACAGCGGCGCACTCCTTCACCGGGAATGTGCGGTCTGACAAATTACGGCGAAAAGGAGACGATGAACATGTCTTTACTACAAATCAAAGATCTTGGAAAGTCCTATAATTCGGATGCGAAAGTATTGCAGGGGTTGAATTTTGAAGTGGAATCCGGTGAATTTCTTACCATAATCGGACCTTCGGGAGCCGGAAAATCAACACTTCTCCGGTGCATCAATCGAATGGTCGAAATTGATGAAGGAAAGATCATTTTTGATGGGCAGGATGTTGGCGAATTGAATAAGAAAAAACTACGGAAACTGCGCACAAATATCGGAATGATTTTTCAACATTACAATCTAGTGCCGCGCTTATCAGTCATTGAGAACGTGCTGCATGGCCGTTTTGGCTATAAAACGACGATTCAAGGGATTTTGGGTCGCTTTACGGAAGAAGAAAAAGAGCATGCCTTTTACCTGTTGAAAAAGTTGGGCATCGAAGAGCATGCCTATAAACGCTGCGACCAGTTGAGCGGCGGGCAGCAGCAACGCGTTGGCATCGCGCGTTCACTGATCCAGGAACCGAAAATCGTCTTATGCGACGAACCGATTGCATCGCTCGATCCCAATGCTTCAAAAGTCATCATGGACCATTTGAAGTCAATTACTCAAGAGCTTGGCATCACGTGTATCGTCAACCTCCACCAAGTAGAGATTGCCAAAAGCTACTCTGATCGGATCATCGGGTTGAATAAAGGCGGTATCGTCTTTGACGGACCGAGTTACCGGCTTCACCGAAGCCATACAGACCTTATTTATGGCACGCAGACACAGACACCCCTTGAAATTAGGGAATTGATCACGGTCTAAGGAGTAATTATAGTGAATGAAAAAACAATGAAAGTCAGCAGGAAATGGCAAACGATTTTTTTTATTCTGCTAATTAGTGGAATGACTCTCGCATCCTCTGCCATTACCGGATTCAACATTGTTCATGGCATCGCTACTTTTCCAAAAGCCATTACATGGATTTTCTCGAATCTTTTGATTAGCCAAGAGACATGGGGACGTCTCCCGACGATTTTGGAGAAATTGCTGGAAACCATCTTGATGTCAATTGCAGCAACCACTACAGGAACTGCCGTCGCATTCTTCTTAGGCTTGATGGGATCGAAAACGACAGGGACCAGCAAAGCTCTTGGTGTATTAGCACGGTTTGTTGCATCGGTATCACGTAATATCCCGGTCGTGGCTTGGGCATTGATTCTCCTGCTGTCATTCGGACAGAACTCGGTGACTGGATACTTGGCTTTGTTCGTCGGGTCTGTCGGATTTCTAACAAGAGCTTTTATCGAATCCATAGACGAAGCAAGTCAAAGTGCGGTTGAAGCTCTGCGGGCAACCGGTGCGACGTACTTCCAAATTGTCTTTAAAGCGGTTGTGCCACAATGTCTGCCACAGATGGTCAGCTGGATTCTGTTTATGATTGAAACCAACATCCGCAGTGCGACTTTAGTGGGCATTTTAACCGGCACCGGAATCGGCTACACATTTGATTTGTATTACAAAACATTGAACTACAATGCTGTCGCCTTGGTTACGTTCAGTATCATTCTTGCAGTGATTGTCATCGAGCTGATGTCAAATTATATCAGGAAGGTGATTATTTAATGGAAGCAAGTCCATACATTAAACGTCAAGCCAACGGTCGGATAGCGATTAAGATGGGAAGCAAGTCAGAACGCGTCATGGCATGGACGATCACGCTGCTTGTTGCCTTGACGGTCGCCGCATTTGTGTTCTTCGATTACACCGGACTTGATTTGTCTAAAGCCATCCCAGAAACTTTTTACAATTTAAAAACGATGTTCCTGGAACCCGCACTCTCCCATTTCACTTGGGGACAGGCATTCTATCAGTTGGGTGTCACGTTAGGTTTGGCATTTTTATCGACGATACTTGGAGCCGGTATTGCGTTTTTTCTGGCATTAATGGCAGCATCGAATTTGTCAAAAGCCTGGATTTCAAAAACAGTGCGCATCGTTGTCGCCTTTATCCGTGCAGTTCCGACTGTACTGTGGGTATTGATTTTTGCCATTGCAGCAGGATTGGGCAGTGAGGCGGCAGTGCTCGGCATGCTGTTTCATTCGATCGCCTACTTGGTCAAGGCTTTTTCAGAAGCGTTCGAAGAAGTGGATCAAGGTACTATTGAAGCCTTACGCGCAACTGGAGCAAACTGGTGGCATATCGTTGTACACGCGGTTCTGCCGTCGACCTTTACTTATCTGTTGTCCTGGACATTCCTTCGTTTTGAAATCAATTTTTCAGTTGCGGTAGCCATGGGGGCGGCGGCAGGAGCAGGCGGAATCGGCTTTGAATTGTTCATGGCTTCAGGATTCTATTTCGATTTGCGCGAAGTAGGAATGATTACATATATGATATTGATTTTTGCCATCGTTTTGGAAATTTTTTCAACAAAAATGAAGGAACGTTATTTCCCAGCGGCCAAATCAGCCAGTTGAATCTTTATCTCTGGTTAAGTTGTAATACTCAGACGATTGCTGTTTAATAGAGGGTGAGAGAATTTTCCAATATGAGGAGGTAGAACAAATGGAATTAGCAGGAAAAGTGGCAATTGTAACAGGTGGGGCATCTGGTATCGGCTTGGCAACAGCGAAAGCGTTTCTTAAAAAAGGAGCGAAAGTGGTAATTGCTGATTTTAATGACGAAGGCGGCAAGCAAGCTGAACAGCAGCTGAAGCAAGGAGACGTCGAAGTGGTTTTCGTTCACGTCGATGTAGCCAGCGAAACATCGGTTGAACAATTAGTTGCGACAACAGTTGAGCATTACGGAAGAGTTGACATCATGATCAACAATGCGGGTGTCGGGGTACTTGGTGTCACCCACGAGTTGACGTATGAAGACTATCACAAGGTCATCTCCGTCAACCAGGACGGCGTCTTTTTCGGCGCTAAACACGCCATTAAAAACATGCTGAAGAATGGTGACGGCGGCGTCATCATCAACACATCTTCAATTCTTGGATCTGTCGGTGAAGGCGGGGCATTTGCCTATAATGCAACTAAAGGTGCCGTGAACCTAATGACCAAATCACTGGCATTGCAATATGCCGAGCATAAAATCCGTGTTAATGCAGTAGCTCCTGGTTATGTGGAATCCGGTATGGTCAGCAAAGAGGCTTTAGGCGATTTTTATGACGCACTGGTGGATAGACACCCTGTCGGCAGACTCGGTCAGCCGGAAGAAATTGCACATGCCATGGTTTTCTTGGTTGAAAATGAGTTTGTTACTGGCACTACGTTAATGGTCGACGGCGGATATACCGCTCAGTAATGAAAGAAAGAAAAAGAGCTGCTGCGTGCAGCTCTTTTTTTACTGGAAAGTTTTATTTCTGCTCATTAGGGAATTTCCCAATAAGATTGTTTTATTAAATGAGGAGCGACTGTCAGAAAAGGAAAGCTGAATCGAAAGGGGGAGCAATATGAAGAAGCTAGGAATGATCGGGGGTACAGGACCCGAGTCAACTGTAGACTATTACCAAACCATTATCAAAATGTTCCAGGAACGGACAGGAAGCCAGGAAAGCCTGCCGGAACTGCTGATCTATAGCATCAATATGTACAAAATATTCGACTTGCTCCAGAGTGGACAGGAAGAAGAACTGACGGAATATTTGGCTGCAGCCGTACTGAGCTTGGAAAGAGCAGGGGCGGATTTCGCGGTCATTTCAGCCAATACGCCGCATATCGTCTTTGACAGGGTTCAACAGAAAGTGAACATTCCGATGATCAGTATTGTTGAAGCGACATACCGCAAAGCCAAAAATCTAAGGCTTCAAAAAATTGGTTTGCTGGGAACCCAATTCACCATGGAAAACGATTTTTTAAAAGGGCCATTCACCGCAAACGGCCAAGAAGTTTTCGTGCCAGACGAAGATGAACAGCAATTTATTCATGGGAAAATCGTTGGAGAGTTAGAAAAGGGAATCGTTAAAGAAGAAACGAAAAAGGCATTTCTAGCTATCTCTGGACGGATGATCGAGCAGCACCAGATCGAAGGGTTGATCCTCGGCTGCACCGAATTCCCAATGATCTTTAAACCAGAAGACCTGGATATTCCTCAATTGAACACAGTGGAGATTCATGTTGATGAGATTATTAAAATGATTCTGGAAGACTGAACATAGAAGTCAACAAACCTACTGCTGAAATAACCGTTCCGATCAAGGGACGGTTATTTTTCGATCCAGCTTTTTGCCAGCAGACCTGGCGAAAATTTGCGGGATGGAAAACAAACATGGGATAAAGTATGATAAAACCATAAGCTAAACTCTTGCCTTTGAAGGAGAGGATATCAGATGACAACCGCAGTTCAATTGTCAATGTTAGACAAAACTCATGCAAAGCCGGTTTTGAAGTGGCGATACTTTGCATGGAATGCAAGCAAGCTCTAATCGCTCCCGCAAAACACTACCGTTCTTCGCGCCCTGCTTTTTTCCTTATACACGAAGCTAAAAAAACATAAGGAGTGGGTTTACATGATCCATGTAAAAGAAACAAATCAGAACAGTGACAGCACAGCGGACAATCCGAAAGCTTTTATCCGGAACGACCAATACAATTTCATCATGGACCAGACAAAAATCCTTGTTGCAGGACAGACCAGCACGAATGATGCGGAGGTATTAAATGTTCTGCGGCATCTCGCGCACGAGAAAGTCCATAAGCTGTTCCCATCACTTACTGAGCAGCAAAGGAAAATTCTTCAGCCATTGGTGCAGGTAAGGGAACGCAGCGATGCGGAAGTGTTTTTGGAACGGCTTCAGCCCTACATCATTCCATTTAAAGCAGTCACTGAGCAGGGATTAAAAAAGTTATTTCCCAAAGCAAAAAAGCTGAAAGGCCCGAAGCTTGAGAATATCAACTTTAGCAGGACTTCCTACTTAGCCTGGACGGAAAGTTCCAATCTAATGTATTTGGTGTCTGATGAAAATGGCCAGCTGATTGGCGTTCAAGGCAGCTTTTCGCTTAGCGGAAAGCAAGGCATTTGCCGGCTGTGCAATCGCCATAGCCGTGTCGGCATGTTCGTTGCTAAAACCAAAAGCTCGGGGCAGGACCAGTTTATCAAGCGTGGCAACTATATTTGTCAGGACGCTGAAGCCTGTAACGAAAATATTAAAGCACTGGACCGCCTAAACGAATTTATCGGCCAGTTCCAGAACTAAGCAAACCACTCAAGAACCGCTCCTAAAAGTTGTGTACAACGACTTTAGGGGGCGGTTCTTTTTTCTGGCTAAATAAGTTGAACTAGTGAATATTCATAATCGATATTCCACAAACCAGCTCCGCTTGCCGCGGGCGAGCGCCAAGCCCATAGCTGTCAACTTAAGAAAAAGGAGTAACTTCTCTCGAAAGATGGTATGGAAGACTCCCCATCAATGAGAGGAGTTTTTTCTATGGTAGCTCAAGTCACTCCCAACTACCTCAACCCGTTATTTGCATTTCTTGAACCGGAAAAGGTGGATGCCCTCGCCAAAGAAACGGGGTTCATCCAACGGAAAAGAAAATGGACCGCCAGCGATTTTCTGTCGTTGCTTTTTCAGGTTCATGGGAATTTGATCGACCCTAGCTTGCAAGAACTCAGCACCAAGCTCCTTTCCAAACAGGAAATCGCGATCAGCCGTACGGCAGTGGATCAGAAATTCACCGGAAAAGCTGTCCACTTTCTTCAGCGATTAGTAGAAGAACTGTTCTTGATTCAGCAACAGCTTCTACTCGCTAAGCATGCGTTCGCAACGGACTGTCCTTTCACCAGCTTACGGGTCTTAGATGCGACGCACATCCATGTGCCCAATTCCCTGAAAGCCCGCGCCAAAAAAACACGCCAGACTTCAGTGAAAATCCAACACGAATTTGATGTATTGACAGGACGGCTTACCTTTTTGCGCGTCGATCTTGAAAACGTCAACGACACCGTCATGGGAGCGAAACGGGTGCCGTTTCTTGATGAACAAGAATTGTGCCTACAAGATCTCGGCTATTTCCATTTTCAGGTGTTCGAACGGATTCATGAAAAAACAACTACTTCCTCACGAAGTTTCGGAACGACGCTTATTTGGCCTATCAAAATTCGTTTCCTGATCATCATCCGGATGGATCCGTCGTTAAGAGTAGCGAGTATCAGCGCATTGAGCTCGTTCAGCTCTGCGAGAAAATGGCGCCGGGGGAAACCTTGGAACTTGAACAAGTCTACTTTGGTCGAGATGCTCATTTTCCGGCACGGTGTGTGCTGTTCTCCCAAAGCGACGAACAGAAACAAAAACGCCTGCAAAAGCTTCAGCGACGGGCATCAAAAACGGGGAAAAAGCCCAAGCAACTGGTCCACGATTTAGCCGGTATGACGGGGTATATGACCAACTTGCCTGAACCTGTTTCAGGTTCGCAGCTTGTCGAATTGTATCGGCTGCGTTGGCAAATTGAATTGAATTTCAAAGCGATGAAATCTTATCTGGAAATCGATCATTTCCGATTGGTCAAACAGGAACGTTGGCTCTGCCATTTCTATGCCACGTTACTCGTTTTTCTTTTGAGCCAATTGTTTGCTTATCAAATCCGGAATACGATTTGGGAAGAAGAAGAGAAAGAAATCAGTGAAACCATCGCGATTCGAAGTATCGCCTGTGAATTTTTGGCGCAAATGTACGAAGCCATCAAACAAAAAAAGAAGACGCTTCTAAGCTTTGTCCCCTTGATTACCCAATTACTCATCAGGAGCGCACGGAAGCCGAATTCCGCTAAAGGGACTGCCTTAAAACGCCTTCAATTCACTTAGAACAATCCAACAAACGCCTCCTAAAAAAAGGGGGGTTATTTGGCGTTCTTAGGTATCTCCATTTCCGCAATCCTCCAAGTTCAAACCCTTCCCCCACACAATTTTATCGCCAACATTCTACGTCATTTCTTAAGTTGACAGCTATGGAGCGCCAAGCCTCCTCAGTCGAGCGGGGTCTCAGCTGTCTCGCTATCCCGCAGGCGTCTCTGCTGTTTTGCTCCATATCGAGAAATATCTTAGCGGAGCCATGCCCAAAGCGACCGAAGCGATTTTCAATAGGATACTTCTTTCAACTCGACTGGGATGAAGAAACGAAGAAGTGTCTCTAGGCTTCGCTTTTGAGTCCATAATGGGCCTGGAAGCGAAGCCGTTTTGCGGGATATTTACAAGAGCATAATATCTTTTATAAATAAATAGAATTTTCTTTCAATTAACTGTTGATTTATAATGTAAGCGCTTTTATAATAAGGTTAATACCAAATGTCACGTCGCTGAACAAATGTAAAGGGGGGCGAAAAGTATGTGGGGATGGTTCATTGTTGTGTTTGCCGCAGTGTGGCTGCTTCAGCTTTGGATGGCCAAAGCGCAGCTGAAAAACTACCATGGCACGATTAGAAAGTTAAGCAGAAGGCCATCGGGATATTTAGGGGTGGGAATTCAGAAACAAAAGCTTGGAATAGGTGCAATAGCAATTGTCGTAGTAGATGAAGCAGGAACTGTCGTCGACAGCCAGTTGATGCGAGGTGTGACCGTCTTCAGCCGTTTTGAACCGTTTACAAAATATATCAACCTGCCACTGGACACATTACAGATAAAACTTGGAGAAGAGCCAGTAGACTTGGCTTTTAAGATGGCAATTGAAAAAATAGAGGCCCAAATGAACGAGAAGACCAATCTAGCGGTATAAGGAGGAAGAAAAATGGATTTTTTAGTTAGATTAGCAGAAGGGTTTATAGGAATGTTCCAAGCAGGTGGCGATATATTTGTAGGTCTAGTGACCGGAATTATCCCGTTGCTTATTGTTCTGATCACCGCCGTCAATGCCTTTATCCGACTAGTAGGAGAAGAGCGCATCAACCGTCTTGCCCGTAAAAGTACAAAATACATGATTTTGCGTTACACACTGTTTCCTGTTTTAGCGGTTTTCTTCCTAACCAATCCGATGGCCTATACTTTCGGAAAGTTTTTACCAGAAAAGCAGAAGCCGGCATTCTATGATTCAGCTGTCTCCTTTGTCCACCCGATTACAGGATTGTTTCCACATGCCAATCCCGCTGAGTTATTTGTTTACTTGGGGATTTCCGCAGGCATCACACAATTAGGCTTTTCACTGGGGCCATTAGCGATCCGTTTCTTTATCGTAGGGGTAATCGTGATTCTGATACGGGGCATCGTTACAGAAATCATAACGGTCCGTATGATGAAAGCGCGTGGCATGGAAGTCTAATCATTCGAGTGGTTTAAAAAAGGGAGGCAATGGAAATGAGCAATATTGACAAGCCATTGAACTATAAACCAGTGAGCATAACGAAAGGCAGAGGCGGCTGGGGCGGTCCACTGACCATTCGGCCAAATGAAGAAAAACGCTATATTGTGTCTGTAACAGGCGGCGGGATTCATCCGATCGCAGAGGAAATTGCGGAGCTGACCGGCGCCGAAGCAGTGGATGGCTTTAAGGGCGCGTATGGTAAAGAAACCATGGCCTGTGTCGTTATCGATTGCGGGGGAACCGCACGCTGCGGTGTTTACCCGAAAATGAACGTTCTGACTGTCAACGTCAATGCGACATCGCCATCAGGACCATTAATGAAGTTCATCAATGAAGAAAATTTTGTTTCCGGAGTCAAGCATGAAAACATTAAGGCAGTGGCAGCTCCTTACGAAGATCAGGATGCTGTAGAGGATGCGGTCGAAAAAGTAGAAAGTCCTGCAGCACGTGACAAGACGCCGCAGCAAATAAAGGATGAAGCAAAGCAGAAGGCATCTGGCTACCAGAAGCCGAAAAAAATGAACATCATTGAAAAAATCGGCCGTGGAGCGGGTAAAGTGGTCGGTATTTTCTATCAGGCCGGCCGAGAAACGATTGATCAAGTATTGAAGAATATTTTGCCATTCATGGCATTTGTCAGTATGTTGATCGGGATCATTGTCTATACCGGAATCGGTGACTTGATTGCCAACTTTGTCTCCCCATTAGCCGGAAATATTGGTGGCTTGCTGATCCTGTCAGTTATTTGTGCATTGCCGATCTTATCGCCTTTACTTGGACCCGGGGCCGTTATTGCGCAGGTAGTTGGAGTTTTAATCGGCGTGGAAATTGGACGCGGAAATATCCCGCCGGAATTGGCGCTGCCTGCCCTGTTTGCCATCAATCCGCAGGTTGGTGCAGATTTCGTGCCGGTTGGCCTGACTTTAGGAGAAGCAGAGCCGGAAACGATAGAAGTTGGGGTCCCCGCGGTCTTGCTGTCACGAGTTATAACAGGTCCATTGGCAGTAGTCATTGCATATCTGTTCAGTTTTGGACTATACAGCTGACAAATAAGGGGGAAATCAAGTGGAGGATATTATGACAAAAAAATATGAAGCGAAAATAATTGAAATTGGTAAAGAAGTAGAAATCTTCATTGAAGAAAATATGCTGGTCATTTTTAACGATACCGTTCCTGAATCGCTGCGGTCAATTGGTGTCATCCATGAGCGGGCGGATCTTCTAGAGAAGATCGAAGTTGGAGACGTACTGGAAATCAATGGACAGCAATATGAGATTTTATTCGTGGGAAGCAAAGTCAATGATACCCTGGAAGAAATCGGCCATTGCACCATCGCCTTTAATGGAGAAACAGATGCCAGCTTGCCGGGAACCATGTGTGTGGAAAAAAAAGCGTTGCCCGAACTAAAGGTCGGTTCCGCTATTCGCATTATAAAGTGTTAAAAGAGGAGGTTGGCTCATGCTGGGAATAAATAGAAAACTCGAAGAACTTGAGCGAAATGGCGATATCATAAAAGTCGGACTAGTCGGAGCTGGCCAAATGGGAAGAGGAATGATTTCCCAGATTGAGAGCATGGCTGGTATGCGCGTAGTCATCACTGCGGATATTCAAATCGACAATGTTACCAATGCGTATGTGAAATCAGGGATTTCGGCTGATCATGTCCTACAAACCAATAGCGCACAACAAGCGGCAACGGCTGTCAAGGAAGGAAAGGTAGTCGCAACAACAGACGCACAGCTAGTGACTTCGTTGTCGGAAGTTGACGTTGTCGTCGACGCTACGGGAGTCCCCAACATCGGAGCGAAAATTGCCTGGGATGCTATCCTGAATCGCAAGCATATTGTCATGCTGAACGTAGAGGCTGACGTTACGGTAGGGGTTATTCTGAAGAAAATGGCAGATGCCAGTGGAGTGGTCTATACGGGGTCGGCGGGCGATGAACCTGGAGCCATCATGGAATTGTTCGATTTTGCCGATGCACTCGGGTTTGAAGTTGTTGCTCTTGGAAAAGGCAAGAATAACCCGCTCAATCTAAATGCAAATCCTGACACGGCAGCGGAAGAAGCAACTCGAAAAGGGGCAAGCCCGAAAATGCTAGCTTCTTTCCAAGACGGCACGAAAACGATGGTCGAGATGACTGCAGTAGCCAATGCGACAGGATTTTTACCTGATAAACCGGGCATGCACGGCTTTGTCAGCGATGTGAAAGGACTACCAGAAATCTTTAAATTGAAAGAAGATGGTGGAGAGGTCAGCAACAAAAAAATCGTTGAGTATATCAATGGCATCGCACCAGGCGTATTTGCGATTATCGCTTCTGAGAAAGAAGAAGTAAATCACGAATTGAAGTATTTGAGCATGGGGGAAGGGCCGAATTATGTGCTTTACCGCCCATATCATCTAACCAGTCTGGAAACACCGATTTCCATCGCGCGTGCCTATATCTACAAAGAAGCAACAATTGCACCTTGGCACGGGCTTCAAGCAGAAACGGTGACAGTAGCGAAGACCGATTTGGCAGCGGGCGATTTTCTGGACAGCATCGGAGGATTTACGGTATACGGACATATACTGACAGCCCCGGATGCTCGTGCCAAAAGAGCATTGCCGCTGGGGTTGGTTGATCAAAATGTCCGTTTAAAGCGAGATATCAAAAAAGGTGAAATCGTAAGTTATGATGATGTCGAACAAACCAGAGATTCGACGATCTGGCGTCTGCGCCGCATGCAAGATGACACATTTAAAGCGGGAACTGAAAAGGAGCTATCGGTGAAAGCATAGTCCATCCAATCTCATGTAGAGGAAAAACCCAATCAAAGAAATAAGAAGGTGTCCAAGCATGGAAATTAAAACTATGGAAGCGGCTTTATTCTGCAACCATTGCAGGGAAGAAGTGAATCATGAAATCACCTATATTAACGACGATATAAAAAGCATTCGTTGCGAGCAATGTGATAAGACCAAGCAGCTCAAGGTGGACGTCAATAAGAAGTTCTATAAAGAAGTCTACAATCGGATTTCCTCAAAGCCAACGCGGATTACTCAAGAGTACAAAGACGACTTGAGTCATCTGCTCTTGTCCATGCCCGTTCGTACGATCAGCAAACCGTACCGTTTGCTGAAAGATGTCAATGCTTCCCGAAAAATCCTTAAACAATACAAGCCCAAAAAAAGTCGGGTTAAATAGCATCTTTGTCCAAGGGCCAAACTTCTCCATAACCATTTGAGAGGGTTGGTCCTTTCAATTACTTGACTAAATAATCGAAAAATATTATATTTTACATATGTCACGATATAGAACATATGTAAAAGGAGGAAGACACATGACACAAAAACTGAAGTTGCCGCCTCACGTTAAAGAAACCGAGTTAAAGGGTTTGTATAAACAAATGTGGCTGATTCGCTTTTTCGAAGAAAAGGTCGATGAATTTTTTGCAAAAGGAATGATTCATGGAACCACTCACTTGAGTGTTGGGCAAGAAGCCTCTGCTGTCGGTTCAATCGCTGTTTTAAATGAGCAAGACAAAATTACCAGCACACATCGCGGACATGGCCATTGTATTGCTAAAGGCGCAACAGTCAACGGCATGATGGCTGAACTTTTTGGCCGAACGACGGGTTACTGCAAAGGCAAAGGCGGATCGATGCACATCGCGGATGTTGATAAAGGAAACCTTGGAGCCAACGGCATTGTAGGGGGTGGCTTTGCAATTGCTGCGGGAGCCGCGCTAACTTCACAGATGAAAGGAGCAGGCTATGTTGTATTGTGTTTTTTCGGAGACGGAGCTTCGAATGAAGGCAGCTTTCATGAAGCAATCAATTTGGCATCCATCTGGAAATTACCGGTCGTTTTTATTTGTGAAAACAATCAATACGGCATGTCGGGCCCAGTGCGGGAAATGATTAATATCGAAGACATTGCTGCACGAGCCGCAAGCTATGGCATTCCAGGAAAAGTAGTCGATGGCAATGATGTATTCGAAGTGATGAATGGCGTCAGTGAAGCGGTGGATCGAGCGCGAAATGGAGAAGGGCCTTCCATTGTCGAAGCCAAGACTTACCGCTCTAAAGGGCATTCGAAGAGTGATGCTAAAAAGTATCGAACACGAGAGGAAGAAAAAGAATGGCTCTTGCGGGATCCTATCAAGCTGATGGCTAAAGTGCTGATCGAAGAAGAAATTTTTACGCAGCAAGAAGCGGAAGAAATCAAAGCGGACGCGAAAAAGGAAGTTGAAGAGTCTGTAGAATTTGCAAAAAATAGTCCAGAGCCAACATTGGATGCTTTGATGGAAGACATTTACGCATAAGGCGGAGTAAAGGAGAATCTATGCATGAGAGAGCTGACCTATTTAGAAGCGGTAAGAGAAGCCATGAGCCAAGAAATGCGTGCCAACGAAGATGTGTTTGTATTAGGGGAAGACATCGGCGTCTATGGCGGCGCATTCGGTGTCACGCGCGGAATGATTGAAGAGTTTGGTCCGGAACGGATCCGCAATACGCCTATTTCAGAAGCAGCCATCTCAGGTACGGCAGTCGGAGCAGCATTGACGGGGATGCGGCCAATTGTGGAATTACAGTTTTCTGATTTTATGACCATTGCGATGGATAATATGGTCAATCAGGCAGCAAAAATTCGCTATATGTATGGCGGAAAAGGAAAGGTTCCGATGGTGCTTCGCACACCTGCCGGCTCGGGAACGGGGGCAGCGGCACAGCATTCGCAAAGTCTGGAAGCCTGGATGGCTCATATACCTGGCCTGAAGGTGGTTCAGCCTTCAACCGCCTATGACGCCAAAGGATTATTGAAGGCAGCGATTGACGATGACAACCCCGTCATTTTCTATGAGCATAAACTTTGCTACCCGAAAAAATCCGATGTTCCAGAAGAAGCTTATTCAATTCCACTGGGCAAAGCCGATATCAAAAAACAAGGGTCGGATGTGACAATCGTCGCTACAGCAATTATGGTCCATAAATCGCTGGAGGCGGCCGAGGAACTCCAAAAAGAAGGCATTGAGGTTGAAGTAATCGATCCGCGGACGCTTGTGCCGCTCGACATTGAAACCATTGTCCAATCCGTCAAAAAGACTGGGCGACTAGTGGTGGTCCATGAAGCGGTGAAACGCGGCGGATTCGGCGGCGAAATTGCCAGCTTGATCGCAGAAAGTGAAGCTTTCGATTATTTAGATGCACCCATCAAGCGGCTCGGCGGGAAAGCGGTCCCAATTCCTTATAACCCGGAACTGGAAAAAGCGGCGGTGCCAGTAGTGGCCGATATTGTTACGGCCGTCAAAGAAACGCTAAACCGCCTGTAGGGAGGAAAAAATAAATGGCTAAAGAAATTTTCATGCCGAAGCTGAGCAGTACCATGCAAGTCGGAACAGTACTTCAATGGTTCAAAGAAGAAGGGGACCCGGTCGAAGTAGGGGAACCGTTATTTGAAATCATGACGGATAAAATCAACATCGAAGTGGAGTCCTATGAAGACGGGGTTTTGTTGAAGCGCTATTTTGAAGAAGACGATGAAGTGCCGATCAATCATGTTGTTGGCTATATCGGTGAAGAAGGGGAAGAAGTTCCCGATTTGCCGCCTGGAGAATCCGGCGTCAGCAGCAAGCCTGTTTCCACGGAAACACCAAACCCACAACCAGAAGCCGAATTATCGGACCAACCCTCTGAAGAGCCGGAAAAAGTCCGGGCAACTCCGGCTGCCAGAAGAGTCGCCCGGGAAAGGGAAGTCCACCTCACGGAAGTCGAAGGCTCTGGTCCGAAAGGGCGGATTCACCAGGCAGACGTTGAAAGGTTTGCTCCGACTGCCACTGCCTCCGCTACCAGCGGTGTTACGCCGCTTGCTGAAAAAGTAGCAGTGGCCGAAGGAATGGACTTGCAAGAAGTTGAAGGCAGCGGTCCGCGAGGCAAAGTTTACCGTGCAGACGTAGAAAAAGCCCGGCAGCCAGCAGCTCAACCAGTCCCGCCTGCTAAGCGTGTGAAAATGGCAGGAATCCGCAAAGCCGTAGCGGACCGGATGCTCCACAGCAAGACGACTGCACCGCACGTCACTCTCAACTGTGACATTGATATGGCCGAGGTGGTGGCGATGCGCAAGCAATTGCTGGGGCCAATTGAAAAGCAGACCGGTTACCGTCTTAGCTATACTGAAATTATTTTGAAAGCGACAGCTCATGCTTTGAAGAGGCATCCAAATATTAATATTTCCCTTGAAGGCAATGAAATCATCCAGCATGACGCAATTAATATTGGAATGGCGGTAGCACTCGAAGATGGCCTGCTGGTGCCGGTCATCAAGGATGCAGACCGAAAAGGCTTGGTTGAACTTACCGTCGCCTGTAAAACAGCTGGCCAGGCAGCCAAAGATAACAAATTAAAGCCTGACGAAATGTCTGGCGGCACCTTTACCGTCAGTAATCTTGGAATGTATGCGGTCGATACGTTCAACCCGGTCATCAATCAGCCAGAATCGGCGATTCTTGGAATCGGGCGAATCCATGAAAAACCGGTCGGACTGAATGGCCAGATTGTATTGCGTCCCATGATGGGTGTCGGGCTATCATTTGATCATCGCGTGATTGACGGGGCTCCAGCGGCCGCTTTTTTGACGGACTTGAAGGCAGCGCTCGAAAATCCGTTCGAACTACTAATGTAAGGAGTAGATCCTATTGAAGACTTATGAAGTGGCAGTGGTTGGTGGTGGACCAGCAGGCTACGTAGCTGCTATCAGAGCTGCAAAGCTTGGCAGGACAGTGGCATTGGTGGAGGCGCGGGAGCTAGGCGGAACATGCCTGAATCGCGGCTGCATTCCTTCCAAAACCCTGCTGCGGCATGCCGAGGTCATCGAAAATATTAAGAAAGCCAAAAGCTGGGGCATTGAAACAGGACCCGTAACGGTATCCTTGTCCAAGATGATGAAACGCAAAGACGAAGTCATCCAAAAACTACGGACAGGCATCGCCTTTTTGATGGAGCAAGGGAAAATCGATGTCCTAAATGGCTACGGGGAAGTAGCGATGGATGGCGTCATCAGAGTGGACCAAAACGGCAACCAGCAAGCGATCAAAGCTGATAAAATCATTTTGGCTACTGGTTCGAAACCGATTGTTCCACCCATTCCGGGTTTAAGAGAAGGATACTTCCATACCAGTGATACGATTTTTAATATTACGGAAATTCCGGCATCGCTGGTCATTGTGGGCGGCGGCATCATCGGTGTAGAGTTTGCCTGTATTTTCGCTGCACTGGGCGTTCCAGTTACCATCGTTGAAATGAGTGACCGAATTGTTCCAAGTGAAGATCCACAGGCTGCAAAAGTTCTAGCGAAGTCGCTGAAAAACAAAGGGATTGCCATTTTAACATCGACCAAAGTGACGGCAGTAGATCAAGAAGGCAGTAAAGAACTGGTTCATACCGAAAACCAAAAAGGACAGAAAGAAATCCTGCAGACAGAGATGATTCTTCTGTCGGTTGGCAGATCTCCGAACACATCGGCGTTCAGTTCACTAGATTTGGCGATGAACGGGTCGTTTGTCAAAGTGGATGAATACATGGCGACTAGCTTGCCGAATGTTTACGCAGCTGGTGATTTGGTTGGAAACTGGTTACTTGCGCATGTAGCAAGTGCTGAAGGGTTGATTGCTGCATCCAATGCAGCAGGACAAAAAGAAGCAATCGATTACCACGTCGTGCCGCGCTGTGTCTACACGAGTCCCGAAATTGCGAGCGTCGGAATGACTGAAGAAGAAGCTGAGAAAAAAGGCATCTCCTTTAAAGTGGTGAAGGTGGACCATGCTGGAAATGCTAAGGCCCTTACCTTGGATGAAAAAGAAGGTTTCACCAAATTGATTGCGGACACAACATATGGAGAGATCCTAGGTGTTTCCATGGTCGGTCCTCATGTGACGGAAATGATCGCAGAACCTTCTGCCTATATGCGTTTGGAAGGAACGGTGGATGAGCTGGCATCCATGATCCATGCGCATCCGACCGTTTCGGAAAGCCTTTACGAAGCCGCGGCGTCCTGGCTTGGAAAAGGGGTTCATCATTAGAAAAGCGCTGGAGTCTGGACAATAAGTAAAGAACTAAAGTATTATACTTTCTTAGGCTAAAAAGCCGATTGGCCGGATGCATTGAGCATCGGGCCAATCGGCTTTTTTATAGTGTGTAACGGAGATCAGTTCGTTATTTTTTTCGGATGCAGCAATAAGTCTGCTGTTACGTCATCGATGACCAAAACATCTAGATAGCCGCCTTTTAACGCGGCTCTAATGCTTTCCACTTTATGTGCACCTTCGACAATACCAACAACTTGAGGTATTTTCTTAAATTCTTCCAAATCCAAGCCAATGACCAAATCATTCAACGGATGTTTAATTTGTTTACCGTCGATGTCAAAAAAACGTGATCCTATATCTCCTGCGGCACCGGCCAGCTTCAATGAATCCAAATCTTTCGGGGTCAAATACTGCATGTCGGTCATGGTCGAGCCTTCAAATGGATTACCAAGTCCGACCACTGCCATCTCTACGCCGCGTCCTTCTTTTAGGACCATCGCAATATCTTCCGACTGAATGAGGCGATCTTTCAACTCTTTTGATTCCACCATAGCGGGTGCGTAAAGATAAGCGCAATAAGAGTTCATCTTCTGCGCCAGCTGATAAGCCAAGAGATTCGAATGAATGTCCACGAACTTTCTGCCCATTCCGCCAACCAATGGGACAATTTGCAAATCACGATGCTGTTCGTAAGGATATTCTTGAACAAACTTGGACAAGGTGCTGCCCCAGGAGATCCCTAGTGATTTGATGTCTTTAATGTTCTTCGACACATAAGAGGCAGCCGCTTTTCCAAGGGCGTGTTTAACCATTTCGGTACTTAGATTGGCTGCGGGCACAACCAGTGCTTCCTGCAACTGATACGTTTTTTCCAACTGCTGCTCCAATTCCACTGTATGCGCGTTCTCGTCTTTGATATAAATTTCCACGATGCCCATTTCCCTTGCTTTGTTCAGCAGCTTTGAAATGACCGGGCGGGAAACACCCATCTTACTGGCGATTTGCGCCTGGGTTTGACCGTCGAAATAGTAGAGGTTAGCGACCTTAACGATCTGTCTGCGTTCTTCCCAATTCATCATTGTAGCACCTTCTCGTCAGAATCCGATTTGCGGCTGCAAAGCTATCTTGTAAACCGCTTTCATGTCTTTATTATACGGTCTCCAGTCTTCTTTGTATACTGCTTTAAAAGGCATGGGACGGTATGAAAAGGGGGGACGTTTGTATAATGACTCCTTTTAGTATAGTGAGTTAAAAGGATTTATTGCGACTTCTGTTTTGTTGCAGATATTCTACAATCCAGCTCCGCTTTCGACCATGATCCACGTGGAAGTTCACCGTGAAAAGGCAATCTCGAATATAAGCTTTTGCTGCGATTTTCGATTGCCTTCCAAGGCGACCCCATGAGTTGTCGGATCAATTTAAGTAAGTGGAGAACCTGACGGAAGATCTAAAAGAGTCTGGAAAGTAGGCAGCTTGTACATTAAGAAAGACTGTCTTTATCCAAACAAGATTGGACAAAGGCAGTCTTTTGTATTGAACAGGACAGAACCCTCAAAATGAATAGTGGAATAAAGCGTAATAAAGAGGACCAAGTAATGCCAACATCAAAAGACCTGAGATGATGGTCATAGAGGCAGTGCCGGCCGCTGGTTCTTCTGTAGTGACATGTGCTTTGATAAAGAAGAAAAACAGTAGATCCCATAAAACCACTGCTGCAAAGATCACTTGCCAGACAAATGGTGTGAAGATCTGATGATGGGTCACAAAACCAAACAGACCGATCCAGGCGATGACTGTGAATGCTAAGTCAATCAGGAAAATAGGGCTTCTATAGCCACCATGAACGAAAAATCCAATTGTGGACGTAGCAAGAAGTGCGGCATAAATGTACCAAAAAACTTGTATCATGAGCAGATTCCTTCTTTCATAGACATCTTACCCATTATAAAAGAAGACGGCTAGAATTAAAATTCTTCCGCTCGTGATTTTGCGGACTGAAAAGGCAAGATTGAGGATGCATGTTCGGGTCCGTAGTTATAGAATGGAGAAAACAAGGCGAAGCGGATAGCTGAAGATTGCGCTGTTCTGGGATATAATAGGACAAAGAGCTTGTAAAGAAGATGATAGAGCAACTGTACATAATTTAAGTGAAGGGAGACCAGACGATGGAGAAAATAAGTTTTTCTTTTGATGAGATGTGGAAAAAAGTCATGGCCTGTGACCGAAAATATGACGGCCTCTTTTATACGGCGGTCAAAACAACTAAGATTTTCTGCCGGCCATCCTGCAGGTCCCGGAAACCTAAAAAGATCAACGTCGATTTTTATTCGACGATAGAAGAAGCGGAAGCAAGAGGATTTCGGGCATGCAAAAGATGCCAACCCGAGACGGAATATTCACCTGATGAGGAACTTACACGCAAAGTGATGGCTTTCCTAGCGGGCAACTACCGGGAAAACATAAGCCTGCAAGACATGGCCAATCATGTCGGTATGAGTCCGTCTTATCTGGAGCGTGTGTTCAAGCAGGAAACTTCCGAAACGCCGCACTCCTCACTGGAGAAGATCCGGATCGATAAGGCGGTGCAATTATTAAAACGCACCAGCCTATCTAACTTGGAGGTGTGTTTTGAAACGGGTTTTCAAAGCCCGTCCAATTTCTACAAAATATTCCTCAAGATTAAGGCTCATTCGCCTTATGAATTCCGTAAGCTAAGCGAGCCGGTTACTTCATGAAGAAGGAGAACGATGACTTGTATATGGATATTGAAACGCCTGCTGATTTCAATTTTGCAGAATGCCTTGTTCATCTTGGCAGATCTTCACAGGAAAACCTGTATCAGCTTAACGATGGCGTCTTGACTAAATTACTGAAGCTTAACGGAAAACTCGTGCTGTTTCATGTCATTCCGGTGACTGGAGCTTTGCGTATCGAATTCCCACTCGGCTGTCCGTCTGTAGTCGAAAGAAAAATGGCTGCCGGCTACGTAGAAGATTGGTTTGATTTGAAAACGGATTTACGGGAATTTTATGCGATGGCGGAAATGGATCCGGTGTTGAGCAAAGTGGTTCAGCAATATTACGGTTTACGAATCATGGGCGTCCCAGACTTGTTTGAAGCGTTAGTATGGGCGGTTATGGGCCAGCAAATCAACCTGACTTTCGCTTATACTTTGAAGCGACGGTTTGTCGAGAATTTTGGGGAATCTCTAATCTATGAGGGAGAACGTTATTGGACGTTTCCAACTGCTGAAGCAATCGCCGTTCTTACCGTCGCTGATTTACGGGCGCTGCAGCTGACTGGCAGGAAAGCCGAATATATTTTGGGCATTGCTTCCGCGATGACAAAAGGTGATTTGAATAAGGAACAGTTACTTCAAGAACCCGACATAGAGCGTTCATTATTGAAAATTCGTGGTATTGGCGCGTGGTCGGCCAATTATGTCATGATGAAGTGCTTAAACAGTCAATCAGCGTTTCCACTGGCAGATGTTGGCTTGCACAATGCGTTGAAGGCCCAATTGAAAAAAGAGCGGAAACCAACAGTTGAAGAAATTATAGAGCTGGCGAAAAACTGGGAAGGGTGGCAGGCATATGCCACATTCTACTTATGGAGGTCTTTGTTATGAATGGACTGCATCGCGCTGAATTCCAATCTCCAATCGGCGTCGTGGAAATCATCGGAACAGAACAAGCGATCGTTTCGATCTTGTTCAGTGAAAAAGAAGAAATGGACTACCCAATCAGTCCGGACAGCCCGCAGGTCATCGTGGATTGTCAACGGCAGCTAGAAGAGTACTTCAACGGACAACGCTTGGAATTCACCATCCCTTGTCAATCGACAGGCACTGAATTCCAGCAGCAGGTGTGGTCGGCATTAACCGAGGTTCCCTATGCCGAAACCGTTTCGTACGGGGCAATTGCTAAAGCGATCGGCAGCGACAAAGCTGTGAGAGCGGTAGGGAACGCCAACAGCAAGAACAAGCTCACCATTGTCGTGCCCTGCCACCGAATCATTGGATCCAACGGCAAGCTGACAGGCTATGCCGGTACATTGACCCGGAAAGAATGGCTGCTGCGCCATGAAAAAGAGGTTGGCAAAAATACTCCGCCCGCCAATAAGACATAATAAAAACCCAGCTAATCAAAATTAGCTGGGTTTTAAAATGCAATTATATAGGTGTTTGCCACTTCTGGCATTAGGCCAGGAAAGCGTCCGCCTAGAGCGATGTCTTCGCTTCTTGGATAATGTAACCAACAGGCTTTTTCAGCCTGATACTTACTTTACTTCTGCTTCTGCTTTTTCAGATTCATTCAAGTCAACATCCACCGAAGTGACGAAATAGCGTTTCGTGTCGTCCGTTGTGAGTTCGACTTTCTTTCTGTCAAACAAAGAGACGGTTTCGATTTTCTTCATCTCGCCTGTTGCAATATCTTCCTCATAAATGCGGTAGCCGATAATGGCATCATCACGCACCGCGTACCAGGAGAGATTGAAAGCAGTAGCTGTTACGTTTGTCGGAGGCTCTGGTTGCACTTCTTTTGTATCAGAATCGGAGATCAATTCGGCTGTAACGACTAGACGCTCTTCGTGAGAGCCGATATCGCGGTTGAAATCACCGGTACAAGTGATTAAGTTAATCATCCGCTTGTCTGAGTTGCCGAATATCTCTTCAACTGGAGCTTCGTCGGTTTCATAGCTGGTCAAGTTTTTTACCTCGAAAACCATCTCGCGTCCGTCTGCGTCCTTCAGAATTACAGTTTCTCCTACCTTTACATTCTGTAGCTCATAAAAGACAGCTGGACCCGTTAGGCTATCAACATGCCCTGCCAAAACAGCATGACCTTTTGCGCCTGCTTTGAAGCCAGGCTCAAACCAACCGACTTGATCCACATCTTCTGGCACGCCCATTTGGCCGTTATCCAGAATGCCAGTCGGCTCTATGTTTGCTTTGACCCCGATAGAGGGGACTTCAATCTGTGAAGGCTCCATGCCTTTGATGCTTTCCTGGCGTTCTTGTTGGAGCATTTGAAGCTTTTCACGCTGTTCAGGAAGGATAGGAAACTCCGCAATCTTGTCGACATAGTTGCCGGATACTTCTTCCTCTTCAGCCGCTTGTTCTGTTTGTTCAGTCTGTTTAAAGGGTTCAACTTTTTCTTCAAACGTCGGACTGGCAGCCAAAGGCTTTAATATGATAAACAGGGCGAGGCATAAAATGATAGCCGTTCCCATGGTGACAAGCTGCTTCATCTGCAATCCCTCCTTTCTAATTAGGAACAGAGAGAGCCAGTGGCCCTCCCTGAAATGTTATTGCTGGTTTTTAGTTTGGCGATACGTGATTGTACCAGCTGCCAATAAGACCATCGTGCTCAATGTAATCCAAAGAATCATTGTGTTTGATTGGTTAGCTGTTCCGCCAAGTCCAGTTGCCGGCATTTTTTCAGGTGCTGTGTTTTCAAAGTTCTCAGGGAATTGATCAACAATTGCGCCGCTCAATCCTTTACCGATATCGAACATGATAGCATATCCTGCACGGTAAGTTTCATAAGAAGTTTCGTAGTCACCTGAAACGTACTGCTGGAATGTATCGATTACTGAAGTTTCATGCGCTTTGACACCTGCAATGGTTTCATCCAAAGGCATACGATCTTCGGTAGCGCTGTTTAAGAATGTTCCAAGGTCAGTTGCAAACGTGTTTGTCAAAGTATCTGTCGCTTCTTCAGCTGCTTGCTGATCGTCAGCTGCTACAGCTGTAACTAGATCACCTTGAACAGAAATGTGTTGGTTGTTCCATAGTTGAACAAATTGGTTGCTGGCTTCTTCACCGTAGACAGAAGCAAGTGCTGCACGGAATTCTTCTGTATTTTGATCTTGTGCCCAATCGGCAAAGTCAAAGTCTTCAGAACCATTATACCCTTTTGTCATGCTGAGTTGTGCTAAAGCGAAATGCTCAGCTGCAATGCGGTTTACAGTCGAACGGAAATCACCAGCTGGTGTGTTCGGATCAGAAAACTGATCTGGGAACTGCGCGGAAATAGCTCCACTTATTGCACTTCCTGCTCCAAAGATTTGCGTGAAGCCTTCAAGATAAGAAGTATAAGCGGCTTCGTATTCACCGTCTACATAAAGGTCGAATGTGTCTTGCACATAATCTTCATGCTCGCGAAGTGCTGCAGTCGCGCCATCTTCAGGAAGATTACCTTCTGTTGCAGTGCCAAGAAATGCACCCATGTCGTCAACGAATGACTGAATCTCGACTAGCGCTTCTTCTTTCATTTCTTCGTCGCCGTCTCTAACTGCAGCGGCGTAATCGTCCGTTCCAGTATTGTGCTTATCGAAAATTTCGACGAAAGCAGTTCCGCCTTCTTCGCCGTAAACAGAAGCGATGACCGGCTCCATGTCAGCTGCGTTAGCATCAAGCGCTGCAATGGAAGCTTCTGCAGCTTCGTCCTCATCATAGATTTTCATCATGGAATCGACGGCCAGTGCGTAATGCTCGGACAATAAAGAATCCAATGTTGCGCGAAGTTCCACGCCTGTTGTTTCAGTTGGTGGAAGCTCATCCGCCAATACGTTTGTTGCCATTCCAGGCATCAATAACGCGGCTCCGAGTACGGGTGCTAAAACTTTTTTCCAGTTCATATTCATCTAAAAACACTCCTCTTTTTTTGGGTTCTTACAGACATAACGGCGGGGGTTTAGAATTAGATCACTTTTTCGTAAAAAAAAAAGACGGCGTTTCAGCCTGTCTTTTCTTCCGATCTAACTGGCCTTATTTTACGCCAGCGCTTTTCAGGAAGCTCAACAATTCGTTGTTGAAGCGTTCAGGTTCATCGGCATTGATGCCATGTCCGCTGTCTTTGAAAGGAACAAGAACCGAGTTGGGTATTTGTTTTGCCATTTCTTCGCCCAATTCATAAGTGCAAATTTTATCTTTCTTGCCGTGAAAAATAGCTGTTGGAAGGTTAATGCCTGCCAACTCGTCGCGCAAGTCTTCATCTCTTAAGGCAATCGCGGAGTTGATGGTCGAATGAGCCCCCGCTTCAAGGCCGAGCATCTGGAACCAATGTAGAAATTCCGGTGACTTTTTCTGCTCGAAGAACATGTCTGCGAATTGAGCGAGAAAGGCTGGACGATCTTCTTTGATTTGTTTGATGATATCGTCCACTTCCTCCGGCTTCAGGTTGTGTTTGAAATCATCACGCTGTGTAAACAATGGAGCTGCAGCCGATAACAGCAACAATTTGTCCACGCCTTGTTCGCCAAACTTCGTTAAGTAGCGGATAGCAATCGGTCCGCCCATAGAAAATCCAGCAAGCACAAAGTTATCAAGTTTTAGATGATCAATAACCGCTTTAACATCGCTAGCTGCCGTATCGTAATCATAGCCGGACCATGGCTTGTCCGATTTTCCGTAGCCTCTGAGGTCGATGCCGATAAAACGGAAATTTTGCTGCGCCAGTAAACTGACCTGCGACTCAAACGATTTGCTGTTCAATGGCCAGCCATGGATGAATACGACCGGCTGTCCCGACCCAATATCTTCTGCATAAACTTTCACGCCATCTTCCACTTCAATATAATGTCCCAAGAATTTTTCCTCCTCTGATTTGAAAAGCTGTAGTAATGAGTAGCTTCCCTATGTCATTGTCAAATAAACAGCTGTCAAACAAGGATTTGCTGTTTAGTCTCAGTTTTTGCAATCGAGAACTAGGCCATCTGTCTAAGGAAAGGAATAAATTAGCAGGAGGAACCCGTGCGCAGCAACAAAAAAGCTGAACTCCATAGAGGAATCCAGCTTCTACATTAGACTGAAAATTAAGAAGAAAATTTTTTTACTATCGGATAGCTCAAATGACATACCAGACAATACTGATCGTCGTCCGTGAGTGGGTTTTGCTCACGGACATAGGCAGTTTGCCCTGGCAAACTGTTTCCATTATTTGTTTGAAACGGAGTTTGGGCGGTAGAAAGGGACTTTGGAAATTATTTGGGCTGCTTTGGAAAGTATTCAACCAGTTTTAGAAAGTATTGCGTGTAGAATGGAAAGTATTTGGGGTCGCATAAAAAGTATATCCAATTATATGGGGATGGGTGATCCGATAAAAACTGAAAAAGCTAAACTTCAAGCTGATTTTTCAATAATGCGCATTGAATACCAACTTCCCCCCAAAAAACCCTATTAAAAATGAAAAAACCGCCTGAGGGCGGTTTTTTGTTATTTAGCGCGAATATCTTCAAAAGCATCAAGCTTTTGGACATCTTCTGGAGAAATGGTGAAATCCAGTTGGCTGTTTTCGAGGATGCGTTCTTTATTCGTTGATTTCGGAAGTGGCAAGGTGCCGTGCTCTAAGCAATAACGAATGCATAATTGAGCTGGCGTTACATCGTATTTAGCAGCCATCTCCTTGATTTCAGCGTTGTTTAAAATCTGGCCTGTCGCGAGCGGTGAATAAGCTTCCACGACAATATGATGCTGTCTGCAGAATTGCAGCAAGCTTGCTTGATCGCGGCCGATATAGAACGGAATCTGGTTGGCCATCGGCACGATTTCACAGGCGTCGATAAGTGCTTGGATATCCTTTTCTGCAAAATTGGAGACGCCAATTGCACGGATTTTGCCTTCTTTATAAAGCTTCTCCATCGCTTTCCACGATTCAATATTGCCTTCCGTGCAGTCCTTGCCAATGTCATCCCATGGCCACGGCGCATGAATCAAATAAAGATCTAAATAATCAACGCCAAGATTCGAAATCGTTTCTCCAAAAGCTTCCAGTGTCACGTCATAGCCTTTGATTTGAGCCGGTAGCTTACTGGTGATAAAGACCTTTTCCCGGGAAATATTAAAATCCTGGATTGCTTTGCCGACGTTTTCCTCATTCTGATAGGCTAAAGCCGTATCAATATGCGTGTAGCCATTTTCTAAAGCAGTCGTCACTGCCGCGTAGGCTTCTTCGTTTGGAATTTGCCAAGTGCCAAATCCGATATCGGGAATTTCAACTCCTTTGTGTAACGTGAAAACTCTATCGTTTGCCATAGATAAATTTCCTCCTCTTTGCTTACCATTCCTTCTTATTGTACGTCTTTTCGGGTGGCAGGGTCCAGAATTCAGGATGCTCTGGGCCGCAACAACTTCGAAATGCGAAACTTTCTGCTGCCCTCCCCGTAAATAGAAGAACAGAGAAATAAAAGGAGGTGGCTGATCGTGTGGGTAGCTTTAACAACTGTCCTGCTGCTCATCCTTATAGGAATTACAGTCAAAAAAATCTTCATGAAAATGAAAGAAACGCCGGTCATAGATCCCAAAAGCCTAGTGACATCAATCTGTTTTCTGTTAATTGGCATAGTCAATCTAGCAGGCTATTGGTTTGGGTTTCTTGGAATCACCTCTATGGCACTAACCGTGGCATTGCTGATCACCGGCGCGTATTTTACCCGCTACCTGCAAACAGATCACGCAAGAAAATCAGAATGAAGGGAGTGGTACTATGCCAAGCTGCGAAAATTGCGGTCAAAAATGGAAGTGGAAGACGATTGTTTTGAAAACCTTGAAGCTTACGAATAAAGTAAATTGTCCATACTGTGGAAAAACGCAATACATTGTTCCGAAGTCTAGAAAAATAACAGGCATCTACAGCTTTCTTCCGCTATTTGTCATCATATTATCCAATTTGATTTTTGAATTGGAAGTGCGGGATGTTATTTTGCTAACCGCCACATTGCTTATTGTTGCTCTGGGACTATATCCATTCCTTATGAAACTCTCCAACGAAGATAAAATAGTTCAGCCTTAAACTGAATTGATGTGTAAACAGAAGAGCATTTCCTGATCCAGGCAGGAAATGCTCTTTTCTTTTATTTATTCAAAGCCAAGCATCACTTTTCTCTTTCAGCTCCTTAATCTCCTGCGTAAGCTCAATAAACCGCCGATCGAGCTCGGTGTACTGTAGATCCTTCGCTGTCATGAAGCTCAATTTCCCAAGGACTTCCTGCCGTTCCGTTTCAAGCCGCATCAGCAATTCCCCCGTTTCATCCCGTTCCGGAGCGGGTGCGTCGAGCTGTTTCTCAATGTGCTGGCCTGCGATGATCAGTTTGCTAGTGGTCGTTCTTTCCCGGAAAGCCTGGTCATGGGAGACGACCAGCATCGTGCCTGTATAATGCGCAAGCGTTTCCTCGAGCTGCTCACGTGACGGCAAGTCAAGGTGGTTGGTCGGTTCGTCGAGAATCAGCGCGTCCCGTTCTTCCAGGATATAGACCATCAGCTTGCATTTGATGCGTTCGCCCATGCTCATGGCGCCGATCGGTTCTTTCCACTGCTGTGCTGTAAAGCCGAGATGCTTCATCAAGTTCTGGACTTTGCCGCGTGCTTCAAATGTCTCTTTGTAAAACAGCTCACCCGGAGTTTTCTCGAGCGGCAAGTCGAACACTTCCTGGGTCAGGTAGCCGACGCTTGCAGAAGGGGACATCCAAACGCTGCCGTTCGCGGATTCCTGCCCAAGCAGGATTTTCAATAACGTCGTTTTGCCGCTGCCGTTTGGACCTTCGATGGCGACTTTTTCCCCGTGCATGATGGTGAAACCAGCTTTTTCAAACAGCAGCTTGCCACCGAACGCTTTCGACAGATCTTTCACTTCGAGAAAACGCTTGCCGGTTTTATGCGCGGCGTTCATCGAGAAGCTGACTTCGTATTCAGGCTCGGGCGCATCCGCGTTGACCTTCTCCAACTCTTTTTCCAGACGCTTTTCTTTGGATTTGACTTGCTTGTCCATGCGCTTGGCTTTCATCCGGTAATACTCTTTCGCACCTTCCTGCTTGGTCGATTCGGCATGCGCTTTATGCGACCAGGAAGTGAGTTCATCCATCTGCGCTTTGATGCGCTCCACCATTTTCTGTTGCTTGTCGTATTCGCGTTGCTGTGTCAGCCGTTTCTGCTTCCGCGCTTCCACGTAGCTTGTGTAATTTCCGCTGTGCTGAATAAGTTTTTGATTTTCAAGCGACCAGATTTTCGTCGCTACGGCGTCCAGAAAGTGACGATTATGCGACACCAAGATGATGGTGCCCGAGTATTTTCGAATCTGCGTCCGCAGCAGTTGGATGCTGCCACTGTCCAAGTGATTGGTCGGCTCATCTAGCAACAGTAGGTGAGCATTCCGAGACAGACCAGCAGAAAGGCGGGCTTTTAGTTTTTCCCCTCCGCTGAGAAGCGGGAAGTCATGTTCCGGCACGTGCCATTTTTTCAGCAGAGCGCTTTCGGAAGCCGTAACTTCACTGAACGAATGCGTTTCCGTTTCCTGTTCCACAAATACGGTTTCAATATTCGGCGGGATCCACTGGCTCCAGCCTGTCGATGGCTCCAATTCACCAGCGATCAGCCGAAGCAAGGTTGACTTGCCCGCTCCATTTTTGCCGATAATACCGATGACTTCGCCTTGCTGAACAGTCGCGTTGACCTTCTCGAAAATCACCGTGTCCATCAATTCAAAGCCGATATTCTGTAATTTCAATAGTTCTTTCATCCAATCATTCCCTTCAGGTCAGGGAGAACTAAAAAATCCTCCCAAAAAAATTTGGAAGGATTAGCCATATGGTGCCCGTTCTAAATAAGCCATCTGTGTGCAATGGCTCGACAGTTTTTCTAGATGTGGGCAGACTAATCCTATTTTGCGTGAGTTGAAATTATAAATTTCAGTCGCTAAAACAAGATTAGTTACGCATCGTCCACCCATCAGCCTTTCTGTCGTTTGATAAAGTCAGTATAGCACAGGGTTTAATGGCTTTAAAGCAGAAAATGTACAGGTCTCGAGAGACGTTTTTCAAAAATGTGGAAAAGGCACCGTTTTGTCTATTCAGTCAAAGGGTACTCTACTACTGTCTAATATAAAAATAAGGTATCTATACAAGGAGGCAATTATGGAAACTATTTATCTAGGAAACTCGGGCTTACGTGTTCCGAAGTACATACTCGGGACGGTCCCTTTCAGTGGAACAAACGGGTTTGAAGCAGCAGGCAATATCGATGAAAGTCTGGCACGCCGGATGGTGGACAGGTCGCTAGAAGCGGGTATCAACATGTTCGATACTGCTAATCTGTATTCACAAGGAGATGCGGAAAAAGTGTTAGGCGCAGCCATTAAAGGACGCCGCGATGAACTATTGCTGACATCAAAAACTGGTTTTCCAATGGGAGACAACCCTAACGCTAGAGGAGCTTCGCGAAACAACATCCTGACATCCATCGACCAGTCGCTCGAGCGCTTGGGGACGGACTATCTCGATGTCTATTTCGTTCACCTATGGGACGGGCAGACGCCGGTTGAGGAAACGGTGGAAACAATGACGAGCCTTGTGAAATCCGGTAAGATTCGCCATTGGGGCGTATCGAACTACAGTGGTTGGGCGCTGGCTCGAACGTTTACAGTTGCCGAGCAATCCGGTAACATTCCCCCAATCACTCAGCAGATCTATTACACACCAGAAGCACGAGAAGCGGAATACGAACTGCTTCCAGCAGGCCAAGAACTCGGCATCGGTTCGATGATTTGGAGTCCACTTGGTGAAGGGTTGCTAAACGGCAAAATTGGTCGCAACAAAAAAGCGCCTGACAACACACGACAAGGCGCCGGATGGCCAGAGCCATGGGTGCAGGACCAGGAGCGGCTTTACCAGGTAATCGATGTACTGGAAGAAGTCGCAGCAAATCACAATGCGTCTGTGCCACAGATCGCGTATGCTTGGGTTCGGGACCGTCCAAACGTCGGACCGATTGTCATTGCAGCCCGCAATGAGGAGCAATTAAAAGAAAACATCGCTTCTTTCGAAATCAAACTAACACAAGACGAGCATGATCAAATCGAATCCGCCGCGCGTCCGGTGCCAATCTATCCGAACTGGCACCGCGCTATGAGTTCGTTTGACATGAGCAGTTCGTCTGAGAAAACGTATTTGGAAGGGTATAAACAGTCGATGGGAATAGAAGAGTAAAGACTTCATTGTATAAAGAAAACGCATCAACCTTGAGCTTTAATCGGCTCTAGAGTTGATGCGTTTTTTTCTTTAATTGCCGAATAACCGATTACATACAATTCTTAATCGTCCAGTAGCTCTTTATTTTTGTTATAGGACTTTCTCAAAGAAAGATAGCTCAAAATAAAGAGAAAAATCGCCGCCAAGGTAGAGGGACCTAAAATATCCAGTGCTTCTTCTAGGTTGGATGGAATCCCTTTAAATAGACCGTACACAATAATAGAGATTATCCAAAAACGAAGAGCTCCGTAAACTTTAGAACGTTTCTCTGCTTTAAAGTTTTTTGATGTGGCAACTTGAGGAAACTCAATGCCCGTCAACGTAGACCGGAGAACTATATAGATACTCAAAAATCCCAAAGAAAAAAGTGCCAGCAGATTCCCTGGAACATCCAACGCTACAAAGAAAAGGTCAACGCTTAAATACAAAGAAAGCATGATCCCCAATATAAAAACAGATTCCGCAACAAAGTAAAGAAATCGTTTTTCTCTGTATTCATCTGTTGGCAGTAAATTAGCAATCCATGTTTTTTCCATTTTACTCAACCTCCCAAAATAAATCATCCAGCGTCTTGTTCAAGGCTTTTGCAATTGCAATACACAGATTTAGACTTGGATTATAGCTTCCTTTTTCAATTAAACCAATCGTTTGTCGGGTAACACCGGTTAGTGAAGCCAATTCATCTTGTTTAATAGAAGCTTGTATTCGAGCAATTTTTAAATTATTTTTCATAAATGCCTCCACTAAAATGCAATATATATATTGCGAATGTAATTTATATATTACATTTTCTTTCGGAAAAGTCAAACGAAGCGCATCGTATTGACACCTTGCACCATGACAGGCAAATTATTATCGATCCCCATAAATAGCGCGATGTCTATGCAGCAACAGGTAAAGCGACCAAAAGTGGAAAAGCGTAGTTTATCAAAGAAAGGATGAGGGAAATCGTCTACTATACGAGTAACGAAAAAGAAGACTGCTAAATTATTTGAAAACGGGCAGTCTTTTTTCGAAAGCTTATTCATCTAAAAAGAGAAAAAGCTTTTTTGCTCATACATAGCCTTTCGATGTCCGAGATCGATAAAGCTAATCTCGTCATCTTCAATCTGTTTCGAGCGAGAGCAGCTACAGCGCGTGTTTATGACTAAAGCGAGGATGAGAGAGACGCTTTTTGTACACATACAACAATATGAAAAATAGACACCAGGAGGCTGAGTCATGATGGATGAAAAAACATTGAAAAAAACAAAGAGATGGACTCTTTTAAATTTGGTTTTTTACTTTTTAACCTTAGGCATAAATTACTTGGGATCGTCCGGTTTTTTTAATGGCATGAGTCAAAAAGATCTATCAGACAAATACATGACGCTCATTTCACCCGCACCGTTCACGTTTTCAATTTGGGGCGTTATTTATACCTTGCTGCTGGTGACATTAATTTATTTCTTTATCAAACGAAAAGATGAAAACGTCGGTAAATTGATTCGAATGGTATCGCCATTATTTATCGCAAGCGCGCTATTTAATATGGCGTGGATCGTTACGTTTTCTTACGAACTATTGGGGATTTCAACGATTTTAATTTTTGGACTATTGTTCTCCTTGATCTTTATCGTAAAAAGAATAACGGTCAATCGTTCTCAATTTCCTTCAACTCTGGCAGGAATCAGTTTTACACTTTACGCGTCATGGGTTTTTATCGCGACAATCGTTAACATTTCGTTATTTTTAGTGCAGCAGGAATGGAATGGCTTTGGCGTGTCCGATTCCATTTGGACAATCCTCATTTTGTTGGTTGCCATTGGGTTTGTCCTCTTCTACTTGGCGTTATACAAAAACGCGGCATTTCCACTTCCCATTGCATGGGCTTTCTTTGGTATCTATAGCGCGTATAACAACGGACGACTAGATCCATCAATGTCGACGACCATTCAAATAGTTTTGGTAGCCGGAATTGTGATTTTACTGATTGCTAGCGTATGGACATTTATTAAAAACGACAAAGCTCTATATTCAATAAAGACGAGTTAAAAGAGCTACACAAATAAAACAGACACGAAATTTCTCTTGAAGAGATTTTTGTGTCTGTTTTTTTCTATTATCGCACATTATTTTGTTCTTCTTTAGCACCATTTTCAGGCTCACTTTCAAAAATGCTTGGATACTTCAGAGTTTCCACTACCTCGATTGGAAGCTCTACAGTGCTTTCTTTTCCTTCTTCAAATTTCGTATAAACTGTTGCAATTCCTTATTCTATGAAGTTTTTTCTTCTACTGAAAGGCTCGTACAGCCTGCTAAAAGGATGGGGGAAATAAGTAAATGAATGACTCTTCTGTAATAGCAAAAGTTCATTTCCGGTATAACTAGCAACCTTAGTTCAACTGAAAAGTAATCATTTGTCTATTTGCAAAAGCACTAATACTATTTGTGATTTATTTTAAAAAACACAATCCCAAGCTTTGAACAGTTCCGGGAGTAGTGTGTTTTACTTTTTTATGATTGTTGTGGCGTAACTTTTCTCTTAACTCATTGTCTAATGAAGAGAAGGAGTGAAGATGATGAAACTCAAACTCTCGTTTTTAGTAGGGGTTCTACTCTTGGCGGCAAGAGCTTACTCTGAAGAACAAGAAACAGCGATGGAAGTAAAAAACATAAATCCCCAAATAGAAGATTTGGAAGATGTGTCTAAAACTCCGCCAAACCTCAAAGTAGTGGTGGAGGGGATTAAAGTTTCTGCTATTCTCGGCACACGTGCATGGAGCTATTTTGATAAAGAAGAGAATGCGATGGTATCTATTGAAGCAGAAACGGTTTCCCCAGCAGAATTAGCTGAAAACCAGAAAGCTCCATCAGTAGATGCGAATGCAGTGATCGAGCTTGAGTTTGAAAAGGAGCCGGATTCTTATGAGGTGTACATACGGGGACCCAAACATCGTATGAAAGGACCGTACAGTGAAGTTGTGCTCGATGAGTCTACTGGGAAAATGGTTTATGAATTTGCAGCAGCTTGGGAACAAAGGACTACGGATTATGTTTTTTCTTTGAGTGTTGAGTAGTTGGTTTTTAGAGGAAAATCCATAGCACCGAAAAACAAATGCCCTCGATTACGGAAATTATTTATATCCTTCTTTTGAATTATAGATAATGCTTGTTATCCCTATACCAAGAACTGGTGAAGTAAGGGGCATTGTGGATAAGCTACTAGCTTTTAGATAGTCGTTAAAAAGTGAAAATGTCATTATACCTGCAATGATAAATCATGCTCGTTGCTTTATTGATCAATATGGTTTCTTAGATGATCGATTTTCACCTCAAATCTATATCGGAAAAACAACGAACATTAATTTATTGGTTATGAAAACAGAGGAATGTCGATACTGTTCTCATTTTCTACTGTAATCGTCGGTTTGATTTTACTTACTTCATGTAAACTTTAATCTCAACTTTAAATCCATAAGATAACAAATAAAAAGAGTAGCAAGAGCTACTCTTTTCTCAAACCTACACTCAAAATTGCATCTGTTGCTTGAACTAACAAGTTTTACAAATTCTAAATTGTGTTGTGCACAAGCACGTGCCTCTTTTGCAATCAAAGTTTAGATTTCAGTACTTCTTTAAACCTTTCTGGTTCATCTACTCGAATAGCAACTTGCTCATAATTTTTCTTCATTCCCATCAGCAACGTAGCTTCTCGTGGATGTTTTAATTAGATTATGACGTCCGGATAAGCTTTCTCAAAATCACGGGCTACAAAATCTATTGTGTTCTTACTGAGCTTTTTTTCTAGCGTGGAACGGTCTTCTATAATCTCGTCAATATCCTCCCATCTTATTTCCATACGTTTCATTAATCCCAATGAAACATACAGACGATCATCATCAATTTGCAGAGGATTAAATCTTATAGCCTGGATATCGCCTAAAAATAACATAATCGAATAGATGTTTACAACTAACAAGAGCAACGATAAGATCAATGACTTATCATGTAGCCACCAATGTACGCCCAAAGTTTCGACTACAATCGCATGAATCATCATGACGTAAAATGCAATCAGACTTGATTTCTGATGAAGTGTAAACGTATTTTCTTTATGTGCAGGCTCTTTTTTCCAAAGGCAAAAAGCGTAATAGAACATTAGTATTTCTGAACAGATTACTTGTATAATCGGTTGTTTCTTAACTTTTTGGTCGACTGCATTTGAGAAAGAAAATAGCTGCGGTAAAGAACTTTTCTTCACACTTCGGATGATTTCAGGCAAATACTTAAAGAGCGTTAACAGCAATAATACCTCAAGCAAAACGAACGCAGCTTCCACTGCAAAGCCCAGGAGTGTAAGCGTCTTAAATGGAGATAAGTATTGCATTGGAATCACAAAGCGAGCGACAATTAAGCCTCCAGCCATCAATGTAAGAAGGTACTTCCAACTTAATTTTTGTTGCCAAGCTAAAAATAATACGGGAGCCACAATAGTTAGATCGATAAGAGAGCCCAGAACCACAAGCTGAGTATTAGCCGGTAATATGCTGACTCCTAATGACGTGCGATATAAAGCAAAGTTGGAAGTCAGTACTAGTAGAAACAGGAGAAGCCATATCATACGCATAGAAACTTTATTAAACACCACACTTTTCACCTCGGTCATTTTTAAATATTAGTTTATTTTGTCTGGTAGTCGAAGATTAACCGTTCTTAATTAAATAATTAGTTAAATCAACGTGTAAGTAAGACGTGACATCTACATTCCCAAATGCTTTCCATAAATATACCGCTAGTTTATAAAAATAGAAGATTTTCTAACATTATTTGTAGAAGTGAAAAAGACCGCTTAAGTGCACAGTCTTCTAAATAAGTTGGTTTTAATAGTGCGGATCTGATAAGTTCTTGAACAAGCCGAATATTTCACCATGATTGCATGCAGTTCGTTACGGCAATTAAAGGGGCTATAAGCATCAGAGATCAAGCAAGTGGTGAGGTTCACAAGGTGTTTCTCTTTATGGCTACTTTGTTCTGTAGGGATTATTCGTATGTAGAAGTGTTTTATGCCATGAACAACCCTCGCTGATGCCATTCTTAATTAGGTGATTTAAAGTTTTCATTCCATGTTTATTGACGGAGAGATTTAGATGCGTGAAAGACTCGGGATTTATTCATAAGCATAAAAGTTACCTTTGATTCCTATATTGACTTTTTTTATTATAGACTTATAATTGATTATGATAATCATTGTCAATTAAGTTGCTTGCAGATAGCTTTAAGGAAGAGTAAGAGGAAGTAGATGTATATACAAAGCACCATTACGATGTCGATGATGCATTATATAAGGAGTTCGAAAAAGAAACTGGTATTAAAGTAAAGTTCGTTAAAAGTGAGCCAAAGGAGTTACTAGAGTTCATTAAGCGTTAGCGTCATCTGCAGGATGTAGTTGCCGAACTCTATAAAATTTGTCAGATATGGAAATTGGTTGAGCGAAAAAAATCTTCGCACAGATGCAAGTGAAAGTAATTATTGAAAGGATGTAAATGATGAAAAATATCGAAAAATATAGAAGTGCATTTATTGACGCGTTGGAATTGGAAGAAGACGAGGCATGGGGAGATTTAGCATTAGGAGAAACAAGAGAATGGGATTCGCTTGGGCATATGATTCTCATTTCTACGATTGAGGATGTTTTTGATGTTTCATTAGATTCTGAATGGATTACAGAGTTCAATTCTTACCAGTCAGGAATGGAGCTATTGAATCGGTTGGGAGTAGACTTTGTAAATGAATAGTTTCAAACAACTTGAGGAGTTTGGAAACCGTACCGCTGTATATGCTGAACAAGAATACTCTTACGCTGAAATGTTAGAAATTGCTGACGCTATCTGCGGTAATGTAGGTGAAAGAACGCTCGTTTTTTGTTTGTGTTCAAATAATATAGAGTCTTTATTTGGCTACGTGGGCTTTATTAGAGGTCGTGTTGTCCCTGTCCTTTTGGATGCATCCATCCAGATGGATCGGTTGCATAGACTGATTAACCTTTATAAGCCTGCATACATTTGGGCGAGTAGTGAAAATCAAGACCTATTAAAAACAATGGATAGTTCAGTTGTGTTTGGAGATTACACATTATTTAAATGTCCGACAATTTTCCAACATGATCTTGCTGAACATCTTGCGCTCCTTTTAACAACCTCAGGAAGTACTGGAAGCCCTAAATTTGTCCGCTTAAGTTATGAAAATATCTTCAAAAATGCTGAATCCATAGGGAAGTACCTTGACATCAAGGCAGACGATAAACCCATAACAACACTTCCAATGAATTACTCCTATGGTCTTTCGATCATCAATAGTCATTTCATTTGCGGGGCGACGATAATTGTAACGGGTGTATCTATCTTAAAAAAAGAGTTTTGGGACTTATGTAGAGAGCAACAAGTAACAACTTTTGGAGGAGTTCCTTTCGTGTATGAGATGCTTGATAGGCTGAAGTTTGAAGGGTTTAATCTTCCAAGTTTAAAGACACTAACTCAAGCAGGTGGGAAATTAAGCTCAAATCTATCGTACAAATTTGCTGAAGTATGTAATCAAAAAGGGATTCAATTTTTTACCATGTACGGTCAAACTGAAGCAACGGCGCGGATGAGCTATTTACCATATGAAAAAAACCTTGATAAAGTCGGAAGTATTGGGATTGCCATTCCAGACGGAGAACTGATGCTGCAAGATGACAATGGCAACAAAATTACAGCGCCTAATGTTATCGGCGAATTGATATACAAAGGAGCAAATGTTTCTTTAGGGTATGCTGAGTCGTTAGTCGATCTTTCGAAAAAAGATGAGAACAACGGTATGTTGCACACAGGTGATCTGGCTTACTTTGATCAGGATGAGTATTTTTTTATAACTGGACGAATCAAAAGAATAATTAAAGTCTCTGGAAACCGTATCAGCTTAGATGAAGTTGAAGAACTTTTAAATGAGTATGGTCATGATTGTGTTTGCGGTGGGACGGATGACCAAATGTATATATACACATTAAAAGAAGATTGTGTTCAAATCAAAAAAATAATTAAGGGGAAATTAAACTTAAAGGGCTTTAAGGTCATAAGAATTGAGGAAATCCCACGCAACCATTTCGGGAAGATACTCTATTCCGAGTTACCTAAATATAGATAATTTATTATTACCTCAACCCTTAACTGAGTGTTACACCTTTTACGCGAGCTTTGAAATAACGTAGAACCTACATGGTCAACAAATTTCAGAGGTTTAAACAACGTGGATCACTTAGGGGTATTGTTTATCTCGTTTTATAAATATTCTTAAGTTTATTTTTTATCAGGTGATTGGATGACTTTTATATCAATTGAGTTTCTCTTATTTTTCGCAGTAATCGTTTTTACGTATTATTTAATTCCGCATCGATGGAGATGGATTCTTTTACTAGCAGCAAGTTACGGTTTTTACGCTACTTTGAGTAGCTACTTTATCCTTTTATTACTTGCAAGCACAGCTTTTACATATTTTACTGGAATTATCATTGAGAAACAGGAGACAAAAAAACAGAAGAAAAAAGTCATGCTGGTTGGTATTTGTGCATTGTTATTTTTTCTCGGGTGGTTTAAATATTTTAATTTTGCAAATGACTCAGTTCGAGCAATTTTAACATACATGGATTGGAATTATGCCTTACCATACCAAGAAATTGTCCTGCCATTAGCCATTTCTTTTTATACATTTCAAGCAGTAAGTTATCTTGTAGACATCTCCAAAGGAAAGCAAAAAGCAGAAAGACACTACGGCTATTTTTCAATCTACTTTGCATTTTTCCCACAATTGGTTGCTGGACCGATTGAACGTGCGAAGAAATTGCTTCCACAATTTAAAGTGGAACAGACGTTAAAATATGAAAATTTAAGCTATGGAATGAAGCGAATCGCATGGGGTTTTTTTAAGAAAACATTAATTGCAGATCGACTAGCTCCAATTGTAGCTAGTGTTTACGATAGTCCTGACCCGACTGGTTCCCAAATTGTGCTAGCTACTATTCTATTCTCAATCCAATTATACGCTGATTTTTCAGCACTCAGTGACATTGCCATCGGTTGTGCGAGAATGCTAGGGATAAAATTAACAGAAAACTTTAAGCAACCACACTTTGCTGTTTCGATAGCGGATTTCTGGAGTAGATGGCATATAACGCTTTCTACATGGCTCCGAGACTATATATTTGTTCCGTTATGTAAAGGGAAAAAGAAGAGAAGTGAAATTTATTTAGTAATTATGATTACCTTTTTAATCAGCGGCATTTGGCACGGAGCCGCTTGGAGTTTTATTTTATGGGGTCTAATTCACGGATTTTATCGCGTTTTTGGAGACCATACAAAACATTTTCGTGGGAAGATGGCGACATTTATCCAATTGGATAAGAGTCCAACGCTGCATAAATGGGTGAAAATTTCAATAACGTTCCTGCTAGTTTGTTTTTCAAGAGTTTTTTTTCGATCGGATTCCGTTACAGATGCATTTGAAAATGCACAACTTTTCTTAACATTGAACTCGTGGAGACCTTCAGGAATTATGGAAGCATTTGAACTATTTTCGCTACTAGATTTAGTCGTTTTCATTTTTTTCTTTACCGTTGTTCAACTATTTCAGTATATCGAAAGAAAAAATACTTCAACCTGGAACTGGCTATCGCAACGCTCAGCATTCGCTCGATTTGCAGTTTATATTTTAATCATTGTCTCAGTCCTTGTGTTTGGTGTTTCGGGTCAGGGGTTTGTTTATGGGGGATTTTAATCTCAATACAAGTTTTTTGGGAATATTGTTTGCAAGCCCTTCAGTAATTTTAGTGAAAAGAGTACTGTATCGAAAGGATTTGCCATGGGCCGTTTATTCATTAAGTTAACAATTATCATAACTGTGGCTTTACTACTGTTTATACCAGTAAATAACTTTGTAAAGCATTCTCGGAGTTACAACATCAACGACGACATACTGTCGTTTAAGAAAAATCCATATCCAGTTGATATCATCAATCTCGGTACATCTCACTCTATGTATGGTTATTATTTTAAGCCGACGGGTTTGTCTCACCTCGACTTAGCTCTTCCTGCTCAGACGCTTCAATACGACTTTAAATTGTTGAAAGAGTACGGCGAGTTTTTGAAACCAGATGGAGTCGTCATTGTGTCCATTTCTCAAATGACGTTCGTGGCTGGTGAGGACCAGGACGTAGGACGTTATTATGAAATTTTGGATCGTACCCAAATTGAATCGTTTCGTTTGCTGGATTATTATAAGTATTTGTACTTCCCAGGAACAAATAGTGAGAGTTTTACTTCTGCGCTCTCAAGTAAATGGAAAGACTTTAAATGGACTTCTCATCAATCTTGGGCAAATGACGGCAAAAACTATGCGGAAAGAAAGTCTGAATACGTAGAAGAGAACTATAGAGAAGCAGCTGAAAAAAATTACGTTGAACAAAATATAAAGCAGTTACAAGAGATAGTAGCGTATTGTAAAGAGAAAGGTTACCAAGTTATACTCACCATGGAGCCAGTTCATCAAACTTATCAAGACCATTTTGATGAAGAAGCGATGAATCGACTTGTTTTTCAGCACTTAAACATGCTGGACTTAGATGTCCCTTTTTTAAATTATATGAATGATCAACGATTCGTAGACAACCAAGACTATTTTATCGATTCCGATCACTTAAACAGTGCAGGAAGAAAAAAATATTCGTGGATCGTTTACGAAGAGCTCAAGAAATTAGGGTATTTCTGAGTGACTTATGATTACTTAAAACAATATAAACAGTTCTACTTATTGTGAACTGCGTCTCCATTTTAGTCGCGACTAACAATGGAGAGGCAGTTTTAATATGGAAAAATTTATGGACGAATCCTCGATACCATCCACTCAAGACTATTTAATGCTGAAAAATTTTCCGACATGAACAAGAGCAGACTGGATTTTAATGCAAACACGGTTTTGATAGGGTGACAAGTCCTGTGGTGGTATAAATGGATTATAGTAGGAGGGATTGGGATGGAAAATAAATCAGTGATGCTACTCATAGCGATTGCGCATCACTTTGGGGAGTTATCGGGCTTTTCGTTAAGTATCTTTATGAGATAGGGTTTACTCCCCTTGAAATCGTGGCGGTTCGCGTGTTAACGGCTTCCATCTTTATGGTTCTTTATGTTTTTATTAAAAACCGTCATTTTTTCAAAATAAAAATGAGGGACTCCAAGTATTTTATAGGTACCGGTATTATTAGTATTATTCTGTTCAATTGGTGTTTGTTTAGTTCGACAAAAGAATCGTCTATTTCAATTGCATTTATCTTATTTTATACAGCACCGGCGTTTGTGAGGATTTTATCGCGGATTTTCTTTAAAGAATCACTAACCGCTCGGAAAATTACTGCCTTGCTGATTACGTTAGTACTCTTGTCATTGGCATCTTTTCTGGCTCTACTGCATCTATTTCGCCTTACGGATTAATCCTTGGACCGGGATCAGGGTTTTTCTATGCTCTTTACAGCATATTCGGAAAAGCAGCACTTTCGAAATATGACTCATTAACCGTAACGGTGTATACGTTTCTTTTCACAACAGTTGCTATTGTCCCTTTCAGTGGATTAGGTTCGAAAGTTTCTACTTTGACCGATTTAAAAGTGATCGGAATCGTAATCGGACTTGGCTTTGTTTCCACGATGCTGCCATTCATTTTCTACACGAAAGGTCTGCAATATGTGGAATCAAGCCGTGCATCGATGATCGCAACCATTGAACCAGTCGTCGCTTCTGTCACCGGTTTCTTCATTTTCAACGAAACCTTATCGAGGTGGCAATACATCGGTATGATCATGGTGATCAGTTCTGTAATCATCGTTCAAGAATCAAAAAAATAAAAAGCAAATCTCTTACCGGAATATGACCAGGCAGGCGCGTGATTTAGTTGAGATGCCTATTACTTAGTCGCCACCAATAACAACGGCACTACTTTTTCGGATCCATTCCGACAATCCGTAGGCCATCAAAAACTCATTTTGTTTAAGCGTATCGCCACCTAACAAGAAAATGACAGAAGCATTTTGAATGAATGTATGGGCAGCATCCTTCTGTACGCAATGATCGATTAAATGGTAGTCATCAAATGAAATGCCAACATGGTGAAGCCATGAGCGTTCAGTAGCACCATCTGCTTCAGTATCTAAGGGATTCGAGCTAATCATAACGAGTGATTTTCTATCCGTTATATCCTCCCGTAACCCTTGACTCAGACGCTCAGGGAAAAAATCGGTAAACCAACCTAAATAATAGTGAGTGTTCATAAATACCTCCGCATCAAAGGATAAGCAACAGTAATTTACTATGTTACTCCTTCTTTTCTAAAACACATGATCAGCAATCGCACCCGATTTTGGAAGAACAAGTCAGCAATTAGTACAGTTGTCCTTGGCTAGTTAAACCGACGTCCTTTTCGTTTAATAATCATTTTTTCGTCTGTTGAGCCAATTCTCTCTTGTTAAATTCATATTAATAGAGTCAATCCAGTCGCCTTCGAACTCCAGATCGTTTTTATCAATGCTCGATAGTACAAAGCCAACCTTTTCATAAACATGTTTGGCTCTTGGATTAAAGTCAAAAACGCTTAAAGTTAGTTGGTTGAGTGTTGTATTTTCAAATACATAATCAATGATAAGTCGAGTTGCTTCCGTTCCCAATCCTTGATTTCTTCCCCTCGGTCCAATGAGAATCCTGAAATTCATACTGTGATTTTTTGCATCGTATGCATTAATTACCACTTCTCCTACTAAGAAGTCCTTGGATGGGTCAACAATCGCAAGATCCAAGCGATCTGTTTGTCTATTTCTTGTATTATACCAACGGAGAGACGCTTCCTGATCAAAATCTGGATTGCTTCCTGTTAATTTTAATACTTCGGGGTCTTTTAAACATTCTTCTATAAACGGAAAATCCTTTTTCTTAAACGGTCTAAGAATTACTTTCTCTCCTGTTAATAGTGGTTTATCAGGTAGATCGACCATTCCATTCACACGTCCTTCATTCGTTTTAGTTACCCTTAACACCTAAAGCTCTACTTTAGGTTTCTTTCTATAAATACAATACGTAGTTATAAAATAGAGGAAAGACAGCTAGTTGACATTAGATAGATGAAGCGACAATAAGTAATTAGTTTTTGTTTTTTAGCTCCAAAAGTATAGGTGTTATATTTAACAAAATCGATAGGATCGTTAAAACCCATAATGCTCCTGCCATTATAGGAACCACATCTAATAAAGCAGACCAATCTTCCGCCTCTACCCAATTGGACACCATACTATAATCCGCGACAACGGTTAATGCTGTAAATGATAAGCCCATTGCCATCGCTAATTTATAATCTTTGCCTATTGCATACATAACAAGATTTATACAAGTCGCTGTTATTGCGGTAAGTCCCAATATGAACCACATAACCATACCTCCATTTACATTAAGAATGATTAATAAGTAAGACAGAACGAGGGAGCAATTAGTTTCATAATCATTAGCCTGCGCTTTTTTTATAAATAGATCAATTGATTTTAGAAATAGGGGATTGTTGTTACTGTCCTCGTTTTCTACTACGGTTTGATTTCACTTCCTGCATACTGACTGTAACCTTCACCTCAACCCTGAAAAAGAAAAAAGAAAAGAATGGTCAGAGCCACTCTTTTCTAAAACGTTTACTTAAAGGCCACGCTCTATTCTGGCACACAAAACTATCCAACGTATTGAAAAATAAGTTGATATATCGCTATGCAAAATCCTAAAGCACTCGCTTTTATTTTAGCTGGATGATACCTTTTACTGCTATACAGATAAGCCATAATAAAAAGAAATCCTAAGGGGATCCACAATTCGAAAATGCCATTTTCCGTACTTCGTGAATAAATGGGAACAATATAAGCGCTAATTAAAAAATAAAAAAAATCGTAAAACGGCGTGTTTCGATCTGTTTGCTCCATCTAACTAGAAGAACGATAATTATAATTGCGCTAATCGTAATGTGTAAAGGAGGTAAATGAAGAGAAACACCATTCCCTAAATTGAATTCCATTTTCATCACATCTCCTGATTGGAAATTACTTACTAAGCTGGCCCGTTTATTGAAGATTAACCTTTCTAAATCACATAATTAGGTACATCAACATGGCAATAAGCCATCATATCAACAGCTCTATTTGTATTTTCTTTCTATAAATATACCACTTGAATATAGAAAACAGAGGATTGACAAAACTTATTTAACGGGTGATATGTGAAGCTGTACCATAAGTGAACGAGGTTTTTGTTAGAAATTGAAATTAGCAAAGTAAATACCGATCTTTAAAGAATTCGTGATTTTAAAAAGTTTGAATACAAAAGAAAATGACTCTAAGAATTAGATTCTGTAGAGTCATTTTTTTTACTTTGCTGCTGTAACATATCGAAAACCTCAGTAAGATTGTCTACTGCGTATTCTTTAGAATGACCGTTTTCCACTGCTTGAATAGCTGCAGAATCGTTTACTGCTAGAATCAAGTCTTCAAACTGACTTTCGATTTCACTAATGCGGTTCTCTTGGGTTACCAAACTATTCAACAATTCTTCGTACTTATCCCACTTTAGCATGGCAATAGATACCTGATCATTGATAACTATCCCAACTTTTTCATTATTCTCAACAAGCGAGAGTAGGTTTTGCAGAGAAAGTGACTGAAACCTATCACCTGATAATAACTCTTTATTGGATGGAGTTTTCATTTGGACCCTCCCATAAAAATATTGTTTATAGATGGAACAATTAGAACAGATGTTAGTTACCAGAATACCTGTTTATCGTTATCGAGTAGTGGTATATGTCAATATCTTTAGCGATAAATCCTCTTCTTTGAGCACCTTTCAAAGTGTGAAACATATTTTCACGTCCGGCTCCATTATCTGTGTGTATATAAATCTTTTTCGCATGGTAGCCTCTTTCGCAAAAAATCTTCACTAAATCGTACCCGGTTGGAAGAAGATTCCCGTGGATATCCTCTCCTAGATCATGATCAAGTGAAAGTAAGTTAACTTTGTAATTCTCCAACATAAATATAGCTTCATCCATATTTCTAGCTACTATAAAACCTTCGGGGCAATCTCTTAAATCATCGACGTATAAATTGATCTCTTTACTCAATATAACACCTCTCTACAAGACGTTTATTAATTTACTTGCTAATAGTCATTCAAAGAGACAGCTGCTAGGGGATAGGAATAGATAACCCAAAGTGCTAAACGCCAAGAAAGCTTTAATAAAACGATATGTTAGCCAATTCTCTTGTAATTATTCTTCAGAGCGTAAGTCTGCAATTAACTCTTCCGCGTTGCGAAAAGTTTTTATATTCCCAGTTTTTATATCATGCTCAGCTTCGAGTTCTTCTTCTTGCCATTCTTTAGTCCAAAACCAAGCTTGGTCTTTTGGAATGGTAATAACAGGCTGTAAAATAATTTGTCCATCTTTAATTGTAATTGCTAATTGATCATTCTCTGTTAAACTAACTGCTTCACGAATTTTGATTGGAAGCGTGATTTGTCCATTTTTCTTTAGGGTTATAAGTTTTGAATCCATTAAACTTCCTCCTATTATCAGCTTTGTATAATTTCAGACTAATTTAAAAATTAAAATTGGATTATTCAATTATATAAGTTGAATTAAATATCTGACATTTCTGATAATAATGTTGTGTAGTTGGAGAAAGTCCGAAAGGAAGATCTCCATGGAAAAGGAAGCGCAAATCCAAGAATTAATAGAAGCGATGAACCAGACCCATGATCGGCGCATGTATGAGCGCTACCTGGCTGTGAAGCTCATCCTTCAAGGTAAGACCCAGAAGGAAGCTGCGGAAATCATCGGACGCAACGAACACACCGTCGGGAAATATATCGCCGGTTATCAAGCGTCTGGCCTGGAAGGGCTTGTCCGGCGCACAGCTCCCGGTAGAGAGCCGAAACTGAAATTTGAACAGTTGCGGGAACTAAAGGAAATCATCGCTTATCAAACACCAGTCGACTGCGGATTTCCAGCACGAGCCAATTGGACGCTATCCCTTGCGGTTCAACTCATTAATGTCAAATGGAATGAGAGCTATACTTTGAAAGGTGCTTCCCGACTTCTCCATTCACTGGGGCTTAGCTATACCCGTCCGACTTACACGCTTAAAAAAGCAGATCCGGTGAAGCAGGAGAAGTTCCGTGTTCAGACATTTCCAGCGCTAAAAAAAAACTGATGAACGGACAAATCGACTATCTCCTGTTTGAAGATGAATCGATGATCCGAGACTATCAAGCAATCGGTCGAACCTGGTTCATCCGGGGGAAACAGCGCCTCATCCCGACTTACGGACAGCACAAGGGGCTGAAACTGATTGGAACGCTCGAATATGAAACAGGTAAAATTTTCTGTGTAGAAGAGGAACGCTACGATGCCAAAACGTTTTTGGGATTCTTGCGAAAACTTCTGGCTGCTTATCCAGCGGGTAAAATTGTCATGATTCTCGATAATGCAAGAATCCACCATGCCAAGTTGATTCAACCATTTCTTGAAGAAAATCGAAACCGCCTTGAACTCGTCTTCCTGCTGCATACAGCCCTGAGCTTAATTAAATGGAAGACGTTTGGAAATGGTTGAAGGAATCGGTCATTCAAAATGTTTTCTTCGGCAATGTACAAAAGATTATCTTGGCGGTCCGGGCATTCTTAAAAGATGTCGAGCAGCGACAAGCTGAAACGATTGATCGCCTATGCGTAAGAATGTAACTTTTTAAATTCAACTTATATAGTGAAAAAGTTAATGAATCTTACTGTAACTATAGTATTGAATGAAAACGATGATTTAATGACATAATAACTAGTTTATAATAGCGAGTTTTAATTCTAATTCCAATTGTTGTTATTTTTACATTGGAAAAATGGTAAAATAAAATTATTACATATACATAATTATCAAAATATATAAAACAGAGAGGTGTTTGAAGTGACTAATTCATATATAAAATATCTTCAGTCAATGAACAACGCAAGTAGTGCTAATGATAATGCCATAGCAGAGTCGCAAATTACAAATTCTTATTATGATCACATTCGAATAGAAAGAGAATTGGGGACTTATTTAATAGATACTATAAAAGAGAAACCCTCCGTTATTCTCCTTACGGGCCATGCTGGTGATGGAAAAACGGGTTTACTTCACCAGATACTAAGAACTTTTAATGTTATCCGTCCTCAGGACAATTTGAAGATTAAAGATATCTGTTTTATTGAAGAACTTTCTAGCTCATTATTATATGTAAAAGATATGAGTGAATTATCCTTACTGCAGCAGGTTGCTTATCTTAAGGAAGGGTTCGAGGTTAAGGCGCAGGGTGGATCGGCAATCATTATTTCGAATACAGGTCCTTTAATTGAAGCGTTTAAAGAATATGAAAAGACTAGATCAAATGATGCTGACTTAGATGCTATTGAGATGGAAATTTTGGAAATGATGGATAATAATAATGGGGAAGCTGAATTTGTTGGGCAGCATGAAGTTGTATTGATTAATTTGGCGAGAATAGACAACACAGGTTTAGTGCCTATGTTATTTGAAAAAATTCTTCAACCTGATTTATGGTCACCTTGTCAGACGTGTGGTGCTGCAGGAAGTTGTCCAATATACAATAACTATAATACTATTCAAAGAAATAAAGAATCCGTAACAACTTTTATAGAAGCTTTCTATAGATGGTTGTATGAAACTGAGAAACGATTAACTATACGCCAAATTTTGGCACACTTAACTTATTCAGTCACAGGGAATTTAGATTGTGAAACCCTAAGTACTAAAAGAGTAGAAGAAAATTTATATAACTATCATTTTGCTAATTTATTTTTTGGCTTTATTGGTACAAAAAGTTCTAGTGATGCTTTGAAGATTAAAGCAATCCGAGAAATTCAATCATTGCGAATAGACGAGAAAGATCTGCCGCATAATTACAATATATTTGTAAGAAACGATTTTTCAAAACTAAAAAAGGAAGTCCGACATCTGACGGAGAAATTCTGGATTAATGAAATGCGTTTCTATAATAGAAATTCAAGTAATTTACATTCGGATGAAAAACCATATTTGTTGAGAAAAGCTATGAGACGTATGCAAGTGTTATTTGGAGAATACTCAATTGAAGAACAAGACATGCTATTAGCAAAAGTCTTTGTACCGGTTTTTCCTAAGTATCTCAAAATGACAGAAGAGCCTCTTAAAAAGAGGGAACTGCGGATTCTAGAACAAATGATCATCCGGGCACTTAATATCATCTTAGTTGGCAATACTGAAGGTTTGAAAGCTGAAGGAGTGTTGTATCTTCCCTTAAAAAGGAATGACGGTGGAGCACAGAACGTCCAGCTTTTATTGGGGAAAGTGGAGACGAACGAAATCTCAATTGTCCAGGAAAAAGTGGATTCAAAATTTGACAAGGGTATTAGCTTTTATCAAATTGAACTCAATTTTTCAAAAATTAAGGGTAGTTTTCCGCTTTCCTTATTGCTGCTAGATTACTTCGATAATGTTGCTAGAGGATCGGTCTCGACCAAGTTAAACCCTTCATTGACTCACGGTGTAGATAAGATGAAAGCGAAAATTTATAAATCGTATAAGTTCAATGATAAGAACGAAGAGATAAAGATTTTAGTTCAAACTTTACAGGGACCTTTATTATTGAATATGGAACTTGAAGAAGACTCTTTATACGTTGAATAAGATATTGGAGGAGATAAAGTTGGTAAAAGAATATCCACCGTTGCGCGATTTAAAAACATTTGAGAAAAACCCCCAAATTCAAATATATGGACATAGACTTTTTAAAGACCAAACCCTTTATGAATATTTGTTGGAGTTCTTGGTGGTCTTCATTTCTAAAAAAGGTGATTCACAATATAGTGATGCAGATGAAGGATTCTCCTTTTATGTGCCTACTAATGGAGAAAAATTAACGTATTTTCCTGCTCCTAAAATCGGGCTAAAAAGATTCGTTTTCTTTAATCATAGCGATCAAGAAAAACGATTTGCAATTGACAAATCTGCTTTAAATGCACATCGAAAACATTTAGATTCACTTATTGATCTGAATGGAAATAAAACTATGCCTAAGCAATTAGTTTTAGAAGTTTTGCAAGACTTGCTATATGGCTTCAATGCTGTGACCGGTAAACGCTCTTGGTTTGCACAATCCCTTTTGCCGATGGCTCCGGAAATGATCTTTTGTGAAGCGATTGGAAGTAAAAGTGTGCGAACAAAGTTGTCAGAATTAGAGGGAGAACAAGGTGATAATGAAAACAAGTGGGCAGAGATTGACAAAAAATTCAAATTTGATCAACATGCGTTTATGGCAAGAGGTGGAGAAGTTTACTACTTACATGTGGCTCAAGCGCTTCAAAATGCAGCTCCAGAGTGTAAATACTCAATTACTGTTGGCATAAAAGAAATGATTAGCGGTATTGAGCAACTCAGTCAAATATCTAGATTTATTCAAAATCAATGGGAAGAAGTAGTGGATAATTCGAAAGAGAATGATTTGTATTTTCATTACATCAAGAAGACTGCTGAATTTATACCGAACACTTATGCTAAAAGAGGCGATTTTACGGTAGAGGAAATTCATAATCTTATCAGCTGTGAATTAGATCCTTTTGAAAAAATAAAACTTTTTGGAACTCTAATTGCTATGCAAATTATTCGTTTAATGACGTTACAAGCCACTGAGACGATTAAGGCTGAAGATTCACAAGAATGGTTGATTGATTTAACAAACGACTCTAAAAGCCCTATCCGTAAAATCGCGGTAAATTCTTATAGGGATTTAGAGGAAAATGTATTTAGAGCCATCCATCATGCTGATTTAGAAAGTTATTTGAAAAAAAATGAAAATATAAATATGACAGCAACAAAAGCTTTTGATGCTGCAGCAAAAGATACAAATCTATTAGTGCGTCGGTTAGCCAAATCAATAGGCCTTGTTATTCCTGTGAAAGGACCAAATATGCGTTTCAGTTTGAACGAAGATTTAGTGAAGGTACTAGTTGTTACTTTAATAGAACCTGGAGAAAGACTTTTATTCTCAACATTTTTAAAGAAATGCTATAAGCATTTCAAAATTATTATTGGTTCAAAGGAAGCGGCACAACATTTTCATGAACGAGAAATGACTCATTTAGTGGATTTTGATGAAAACGAAGCTGCGTTCCAACAATTATTGAAAAACTGTGGTTTTTTAAGAAACTTATCTGATGCTACATCTATAGTAGAAAATCCGTTTAAAGGGTGAATGCAATGCTAAAATATGTCGAAGAATTAGAGAAAATCGTTAATGAAAAAAATAATCAAGCTTTAAATGCTTCTTTTTTTAGAATTGACCATATTAGTCATCCTGCTATCTATTTAAAATTAGCGAATTCTTTAAAAAAGAATAACGAGCAACTTATTATTAAATTGTCCCAAGAAAAATATGAAGAGTTTATCCAAGAAAACAAGTTTGGAGCGGTTCTCAATCAATTGAAAGAAAAGGACATGATTAGTGATAGCGACCGTTTAACAAAATGGCGTAATACCTTTGCTCAAGAAAAGAAAACAATCATTCTACTTGGTACAGAGAGTGTGCAAGATAAAGGTGGATTGGCAGATTTTTATTCCATTACCCCTAAAGATATTGAAAAATCTTTAAACGGGAATTATGCCAAATGGTTTGATGGGATAATTGATATTGAAAATAAAGCTGAGGTAAATTTAGTCAATAGTATGTTCGAAGTGATTTTTAAGCTAATACCTATAGATTTATTACAAGTGAGTGAAATAGTTGAAGATATAAAAGTTGAAGGGCTTACAGAAGCTTCGGAATTGATTCAATTTGTTTTAAGAAACTTATGGAATTATTTTGAGTTGCCTAATATTAAAACTATAGAAGCAAAGACAATTAGTAAGATGTCTAGTAATAATAAATTAACTCTTTTAGAAAGTGCAGCTAAGTTTATCCGCAGAGAAGAGTATAAGGACGGATTTAGTCTTAGTAAAGAAAAAAAGCTAATTCAAAAGTTTGAGAAGTTTTCCGAAAATGAGGATTTCGATTTCTATAAACATGATATTGAAGAAAAATTTAACTCTTATGAAAACCTTCAAGAAAAAGTTTTGGATTTCGCTAAAGGTATCAATATACAACAACTAAGAGAAGAACTTGGTCTTTTTGATTTCTGTATATTAAATAAAATATTAGGCGTTAAAATGGAAATTGTGAAGCCTAAAGTTTCTAAAATTAGAATGATAAAAGGTAATCCTTTGCATGCTTTTTCGATGATGATAATTGAATATATACAAGAAGCTAAAGAAGAAGGAGAGATTATTGAGGGAAGTAAACTGATAATTGATGTCCAACAAATTTCTTTAGCAGAAGGCATTATAAGAGAAGATCAAGAAAGCCGATGGAAAGAGCTGTGTATAGCAGTTAGAGGTATAACTGAGTATATAAATGACGAATTAGAAAATATTGTTACTATTGAATATTTAAACCAAGACGATGTTTTTAACATCGATAAATTTAGTAACCCAATCATCGACTTTCCTTCAACTAAAAAGGTTTCTAAAATAGAATTTCGATTAAGGATAGAAAAATTTGAAGCACTAACTTTTAATTGGTCCTTCAATCCGTATGATTACTGGCTTCAATCATTTTCCTACCTGTCAATACTAAAGGAACAGCTTGAAGAGAAGGACATGTTATTGCCTGTTTTCAGCTCAAATAATTTAGGTAACCTATTATCCAGTACAGACACGGCTTCTTTCCACTTTCAGCTAAAAGAAAATGAAATTTTAGCAAAAGATATATTAAAAACCTTAAAACATTTACAGTCGATAGATGGGATGTTATTTGGGAAGCTGCTTCGCTTAAGAGAGCCTTTTATTGATTTTTTGCATTACATGAATCAAGAAGGATTTTATAAATCTATAAATACGAATTATAGCAATACAGCAGCGATATTTATAAATAAATATATCGAAGTTATGAAAGAAATCTACGAAAATATTGGACAGATGAAGCAGGTTGAAAAGGATAGTCTTTACTTAGTGTCAAATTTATTTTGTATCCTTGCAACAGAAGATATAAGAGCTGCTGTCGGTAAGATTGAAGGTGCTATTATTCCTCCTTTCCATCCAGCAATGCTTGAAAAAATAATAGATCAACAAGCATATCAAAGAAAAGGAATGGCTGAGGTGGTAAAGGAAAGTCTTACATCTGATGCAATTTCTGCAGCAAAGTTAAAGTCGAAATTTGAGAAACTCGAGAGACAGTCAACTATAATATCGGGAGTAGATACCATTTTAAGCGAAGACAATCTGAGCCGTATCCCGTCACAAGTATTGGGGTATTTTGCTTTGCATGGATCTAACAGTAAAACTACCATACTTGATAGTACAAGTCTGTTAGGAGCGAGTTCATCTAACGGAGATGAGAATGATGAAGATGACTCAGCTTCTAACTCTGCAAAAGCAAAATTAATTCAATCGCATATTCAACAGTATATTACCACTTTCCCAGCTAATATTGATTCACTTTCAATTGGTTTTGTTAACTTTAATCAATTACAGCCAGTCATCGAAGGTTTGCACAAATTCATCGATAACTATAAAAATTCGCCGCATGGTGTCAATCTTCGACTAGATATATTATCATCAAAAACTAACTATAAAGCTAAAAACTACATGAGCATGTGGCTGGAAAGTGTATTTACTGAAGATGATAATATCATGATTCAAACATATTTCAATAAATTTGATCCAAGCAATATGAATAGTATTGAAGAAGTTATAGATGGAAAACAGTATGATTTATTATTCATTGAAAATCTCATGGTAACAAAAGAAATTAAGTATGAAAAAACCGGGGAACAGTCCATTAAACCAGGAGATACTCGTTTTCCTATGGTATTCCATCCAATGCCTGTAAGAAATGACGAAACTATTAGAAATGTGTCTATAAGCCAAAAACAATTTCAGGCATCTTTTGCACATTCTCAATTAGTATTCTGGATTGAGCACCCTTTTAGTGAAAAACAATTATACAGAGTTGAAAAGGTTCTGGGCCTTGAAGCTTCTATTAAAGAAATGCTACAACGCTTGCACAAGAATTCTCAGTGGGTAATCTCACTTGATACGGGACTTGATAAATCGATTTTTGAGAAAGAACATATCATAAGTTTTGCTACTGGTGAAGGTGCATTTGGTGAGTTGAATGTCGCAATTTCAGCTTCTGAAGCTATGAAAGAAGATATTGCGTTAAGACTTAAAAATCGTTTAAAGGCACTTTTCACATCCTGGAGTGTGGATATGTGTGAGGAATCTGCTAAGTATCTATTAGCTTCTTCTTCTGCTCTAGACGGAATAAAAGTACTGAAAGCCCTTAATCCTCGTGACTATGAAATTCACAGCTTTTTATCCGGAATTCTAGCTGTAAAAACTTTAGAAATCGATTCTCTTGGATCTCAAACGATTTTGAAAAGTTTTATTTCTTTAGATTCTTATAGTCACTGGTTTAACAATGAACCTAACAGACCTGACTATTTACTTCTTGAGATTGAAAAAGATAGTTTAAATGAGGAGCAGCTCATCATAAAAGCAAATTTATTAGAGTGTAAAATGGGCAAAGAAAATCAAGTGCATATCGATAAAGGCACTCTTCAGCTTAAAAACAGTCTTAACTTTTTAGGCAAGGTATTCAATGGGGATTCAACTGCTAATGATCGACGGTATTGGTACGCTCAATTATACCGGTTGTTAGCATTTTCTCCGGTTCATATTACAGATGACCAAATTACGAAAGATGCTTTAAATCATAACCTCCTGAAAATTCTTGATGGAGAGTTCAAAATTAATTGGAATGCAACACTTCTTACTTATTGGTTAGATCATAATAATAAAGAGGTCTCGAATTCAGAAATACTACTAGATGGCAACGATGTGAAAATTAATCATAAACCTGAATTATTCACGCTTGGTCGCTCATCCGGGAATTTAGCTGAAATTCACTGATTGTCGAAATTTTTTAAGGCATATTTCCTCTTTTTCATTTCATCTACGTGAAATTCTGCATCGACTCATTTAAAAAGAGCGTTTTTGGGCAGACGACTCCCTTGGCAGAGATCCAAATTTCAAAAAAGGAGTAATGAGAAGCTATTCGATTTTCAGCTGTTGAATCCGGGCGAGGATTTTCCAAAAGAAGTCTTGGTAGACAAAACTGGAAGACAATTTGAAGTAAAGAGACCGTCCTGACTTCACCAGCTTACTGGCCACTTTTACCAGTCGTGTCCGGATGGTCTGGATCTGCATCTTCTTTTGCCCTTCCGGAAACGTTAATGTGCGCAGCCAATTCACTAAATTATAAGCCAACAGGCTTAGCATCATTTTCGCTTCGTTCACTTGGTAGGAATGGCTGTTCATTCGATCAAATCCAAACCCATTTTTAGCTTCTTTGATGTAATTTTCCATGGTTCCTCTTTTTTGATAGGTGCGGACAATGGCTTCCGGGGAGAACACGTCCGTGAAATTCGTCACAAAAAATGTATGGGTAAAGAACAATTCACCCGCAGGCCGTGCGGACTGGATGACGACTTTCCGGGGCTTATCCCATTTTTTCGCCTGATAGGTTGTTTCTGAAACATGATATTCGGTCTTTGTGCTGTCAGATGGTGTCGAAGATGGATGGTATTCCTCCGCAAGACATTGCAGGATGGCATTGGATTTGAGCCGGATGACGTAATAGACCGATTCCTTTTCACATAGTTCATACAAAGCCGGAACGGCAAACCCACTGTCCCCGCGGATGAACGGCGTCGTCTCAGGAAACTGTTCATTATAATGTTCAATCAGCGGCCGGATGAAATCCACGACTCCGTTGGATGTGTAGACATTGCCGGGGCGCAGCTGGGCTTTCAAGAAATCACCGGTGATCCCGTCAAAAGCGACCAACGGATGGAAACCGACCGTCCCGTAATGGGCATTGTACGCCGCATCGCACTGGTTGCCGTAGGTATCGGCATGTGTCGAGTCCAGATCGAAGATGATCGCTTCAGCTTTCCGGTGCCGATGCACTTTATCGAGCAGTTCCTGGTTGGCTTGTTGTAATTGAATCATCGCTTCCGGATTAAAACGTGGCCAAAAACGAGATAGACTGGGTTGGGAAGCTAACGCTCCTTGTCCGAGAACTTGAGTGAAAATCGGATCGTCCGTCAGGTGGTCCGCAGCATCATCTTCCGCATAACCCGCTATTATCTGGTAGATTTTCTGGCCGAATAATTTTTCGTTCGAATGGATCCAATGAGAACGAGTATCTTTCAAATGAAGATGCTTCGCCACGGTTTGCGAAAAGCCAAGCTTTACGTCGAATTCCTTGAACAGGAACGCGCCGGTATCTGAGGAAAGTGAACCTCCATCATTTGATAATTTGATCTGACGATTGAAATCAAGGGATATTTGCGGTAATGTAGCCATAAGAAGAATCCTTTCTGTTGGTTATTTTGTGGTGATTTAACCTTAGCAGAAACGGATTCTTTTTTCATTTTTTTCATGCATAAGCAAAGGCCCCAAAAGCCGATGAACTCGGGTTTTGGGGCCTTTATCAATAAATCGGTGAATAATTCAGGATAAAGCATATGGGCAGCTCTATATTCAATCGCAGTTGTTACCACAAAAAGAAAGACAGGATATTGAGTTCATTGCTCCTATGACTAAAGAATTTGATGCTTTTGCAGATGATGAGGAGAATTACAAAGAAGTTATAAGAAGTCTTGATAATGATGAGTTATATATAGAAGAATATGATGTAATTAATGTTAAAATGCCACAGCTAGTTTCAGGGAATGTAAAAGCAGAAGTTGGCGAAGACTTTTACAAAAATGTAGCGGACAAAATTAATCACAAGTTTTCTCAAGCGGCAGAAAATCAGAAAGAAATGAAAAAGGATAAAGATTTAGTAGAAGATGATTCGAAAGAACAACATCTACCTGAAGTAGTAATTAAAGAAATAAAAAAATCTGATCAAAGTCTAGAGTCTATTAGGGTTTTATTAGGTGAAGATACCCGAACAAAGAAAAAGATTTATTGGGAATATGGACATCCAAAGCTCGAAAATCGACATATCTTAATTTCAGGGAAATCAGGAGTAGGTAAGACTTATTTTATGCAATGTCTTTTATTAGAACTAGCTAATAATAATATTTCTAGCTTGATTTTTGATTATACGGATGGTTTTAAGAAAAGTAAGTTAGAACCAGAATTTAAAGATTCTTTAGGGGATCGTATAAATCAATTTCAAGTTCAAAAAGAGGGATTCCCAGTTAATCCCTTTAAAAAGAATATGAAGGAAATTGATGAAGATGATTTTATGGAAGAATCGGATATTGATGTAGCGGAACGCATTCGAAGTGTATTTAGTGCAGTTTATCCTGGTATGGGTGATCAGCAAGCAAATGCTATATACCGCGCCACTTTTAATGGCTTAAAAAAGTATGGTAGCAAAATGAGTCTTCAATACTTGAAAACTGAATTGGAAAACGATAACTCTGGTAATGCAAAAACTGTTCTTTCGAAGATTGAACCTTTAATTGATCGTAATCCTTTCGATATTGAAAAAGAGTATGACTGGGAAGAGCACCGTACTAAGGATGGAATTGTTTTTGTTGTTCAACTTTCCGGCTTTGTTAGAGAAGTACAACTAATTGTTACAGAATTCATTTTATGGGATCTATGGAACTTCAATATATCTCATGGTGATAAATCAAAACCATTTCCAGTTATTTTAGACGAAGCTCAAAACTTAGATCACTCTGAAAAATCTCCAAGCGCTAAAATATTGACTGAAGGCAGGAAATTTGGATGGTCTGGTTGGTATGCAACCCAATTCATGCAAGGGCAAATGGCGAAAGATGAAATACGTCGTTTGCAAAATGCGGGGCAAAAAGTTTATTTCTCTCCACCGGAATCGGAAATAAATGATATGGCAAGCTTTTTAAGTACAGATACTTCAGAACGAAAAGAATGGGCCAATAAATTATCCAGAATTGGCAAGGGGCAATGTATAGTTTCAGGACCTATGTTGAAAGAAAATGGGGAATTGCAATACGGAAGACCTGCCATAATAGATGTCACCTCATTGAAAGAAAGGATTTAAAAAATGAAATATCAGTTAAATTTCCATCAAACATTTGCACCTGAAACAGAAGCACTCGCACAATTGTTGCGAGTAGCTTCTTCTAATCGTGAATATCTTTCAAAAGAAGAAATTTCTTCACTCACAATGATTCCGACTGGAGAAAAGTCAGGTAAGGTAGTACCGCATATTTACTATTCCAGGGCCATGGGGCTAATTAATTTCGACAAAAAAGATAGTAAGTATTACTTGTCATTAACAGCTTTAGGAGAAGTTATTTATCAAGAGGATCCTTTTTTGACTGAGGATTTATCGAAAATTATTTGTCATTGCGAAATGACTAACAAGTATTCTTCTACTTTGTTATGGTCATACTTGTTTAACAAGTACATTCCTGTCAGTGGAGAGATATTTTCACAAAGCAGTTTCTCTAATGCTGTTACTAGGGAGTTTGACAGCTCAAAAGTCAATTTGTCCCCTTTAAGATCCTTTTATACTGCTGAAAGGTCATTTGCAAGTTTAAGTTTTTTGTCTATAGAAAATGATAAGTTTATTATTTCAGCTCATCCTATAAATCGGGTTTATCGGTTTGTTTATGCCTATTTGCTTTTAAAAAATTGGGAAATACATTTGCCTACACAATCTGAAATTACATTTACAGAAATTACCGATACTTTGGGTTTCGGAAATTCATTTGTTTGGAATGAAGATACTGTGATGGAGGTATTAGAACTGCTGCAGGATCAGGGAGTAGTCGTCGTCAATAGACAATTGTCTCCAATTACAATAATTAAACAAGTTTCTTCTGATTATTGTTTAAGTAAACTATATAACTTTTTAATCTAAGTAAAGAAGGTGTACTATGCATCAATTAAAGGATATTTTAAGATTTAAAAAAGAATTATACTTTAATGGGGCAGTCCAGGTGGACTGGTTTTATAACGAAGAGAAACAAAATGAAATAGCTAAAAGTTTTGTTTTTCATGGACCTGAATATTTTGGAGTAGCAGAAAATGATATCGCATTTAAGTCTCACCGCTTAGTAGATACCGCAACCTTTACTAATATTCTGGCTAACAAATTATATGATGAAAGTCCTTTATCGAATTTCTTTATGACAATTGCTCCCTACGGGACAGGTAAATCCCATTTAGCTGTGACACTTGCAAGCCTCTTTAGTGGGGATACACAAGGACGGAAGAATGTGCTCTCAAATTTACAGAGTGTAGATTTAAAAATTTCTAAAGAAATATCTACTTATACATTAAAACCAAATTTAGTATTGATATTGAACGGTATGAAAGACTTTAATTTAAATTACGAGATATTAAATACAACTCAAAAAACCTTAGATATCAATGGTGTAAATGGAGATTTTCTTAAAGACTTAACTAAATCTTATGATATAGCTCGGAATTTCGTTTCTAATACTTTCGAGAACTACGTAAATCTATATGAGAAATATAGTGAAGAATTGTTAAATAAGATGCCTACTAATATGTTGAAAGAATATTTGGTTGAAAATATTTTACAAGAATCTAATGTTTTTGAAGTGGTTAATAAAGTTTATTTTGACATAAACGGTACGTACATTAGGTGGGATGAAGGTGTCTCAGCAGGAGATGTATTAACTAAAATAGCAGATGCCTTATGTGGTGAAAGAGCGCAGTTTAATAAAGTGGTTGTGTTTTTTGACGAATTTGGACGATATATTGAGTTTGCATCATCTTATCCAACTCGAGCAGGAGATTCGGCATTACAACAGATTTATGAAGCAGTTCAAGACAGTAACGATAAAATTATCTTTGTAGGTTTTATTCAGTCTGATTTAAAGTCTTACCTCACTCGAGTAGATCGAACTGCTAATATCAATCGCTATATAGGTAGATACGAGGCAAGTGAAAAAGTCCATTTATCTTCCAACCTGGAAACCATTTTTGCTAATTTAATTGAGCGTAAAAACCAAAGTGCTTTTAAAGAATTAGTGGTTAATAAAATAGATAATCAGATAAATGACTGGCGTTCGTACCATGAAGATTTCCTAGCATGGGCTCCTCAAGCAGAAAGCTCAAGTGTATGGGGAGATTTTGAGCACTTTAAAAAAGTTGTATTAGAAGGAATTTATCCTTTACATCCACTGACATCTTGGATGCTTTCTAATCTTTCCTCCTGGCTGCAACAACGCTCTTCACTGACTTTTTTAGAGCGGCAGATTGAATTCGAAGGAGAAAGAGAGTTGAGAGAGTTCGGGGATTTGGTAATTGTACCGGCTACTCGAATAATACGTACAGAATTTTTCAAAGAACTTCTTGCTGCCGAACAAGAAGGACGCAAGCAAAGCGAATATGCAATATTATATAATCAAGTATTGTCCAAATATGACGATAAGTTTGATGAGCGCCAAAGAGAAGTGCTTGCAGCAAATTTAATACTACGGATCGGTCGTTTCAAGACTCGAAATGCAGTAGATGCTAAAAAAGCGTTAGCGTATGCATCAAACCTCTCGATAAAAGAGGTAGAGGCAGCAATAGAGCAGTTAGAAGGAAACTTTGGTGTAATTAGTTTTGATGAAAGTGCAAACGTTTACGACTTTGTTGCCGATGCAATTGGAATAAATGATTTTAAACGACTGGTTAACAAGAAAAAAAGTAAGTTGGAATTAGATTTATCTTTAATATTTGACAATGCTTTGGACGACATCTTACCTCTTGATAAACAAGAAACTGCATTTGGTGGACATCATTTTATTAAAACAACAGAGTGGCAATTCACTCAAAAAATTGTTCATATTAAAGATATGAATTTGAGATTTTTAACTCAACTAAAAAAAGAGTGGAAAGAATCAGTAGGGCCGGACACTCCTAAAGGACGTTTAGTATGGATTTACTTACCTGCTGATATCAGTGAGGAGAGATTAAATAATGTTAAAACTATCTTAAAGAAAGAAAGTTTTAACGAAGCTCCTATAGCCTTTTGTATTCTAGATGATAAAGATAATAAATTTCATGAAGCTATTCAAGAATATCAAATCACTAATTTATTCACCCCACCAGAAAAAGAGAAGTATAGTCGGTTTATTACAGATTTTAAATTGAAAGTCAGTAACATTTTAGCGGACTCCTTCAATGAACTTGCGACAAAAAGGTTAGTATTAAAGGCTAGTGGAATTGAAAAAATCAATGTAAGGCCAAGTAAGTATATAGAACAACTTTTTATGGAGCTGTATAGCAGAGTTATTCCTTTCCCTTTTACTGAATTTGCTCAAAAGAATCTATCAAAAGGGAAAAAACATTTGTCTCGTATTGGGCGTTTGGTGTTATCGGAAGCTACATTTCAACTGATTCATTCAGAAACTACAGAAATTAGAAATCGCGTTGAGGATCTGCTCTTTGAGAAAAAAGCTGGTTCCTGGGGTGTTTTCAATGGGGATTATCAGATGATTTCTCCTACTAATCCCCGCGTATTGTACATTTTTAATGAATGGGATGAAATCCTTGAAAAAGAAGGGGAAATGGATATTCAAAACATTTTTGATCGATATCAAGTTCCTCCATTTGGAATAAATGATTATGCACTAGCACTTCTTATAGCAGTGTATTTAGTACAGCATAAATCAGAAACTCGTTTAAATGTGGACAATTCGCGACTAAGGTTAGAAGAGTGGAGTAAAGTAGTCTTCTTAGATAAAAATGTAGATTTCAAATCCTTATTTTCAACAATTGTATTACGTATTAATCCGGAAGAGTCTGCTAGCCGTTATCTAACTTTGTTTAAAAAAGTAAATCAAAATAATGATGTATTAATAGCAAATCAACTTTTCAATGACTATGAAAAATTAAAAAAAGAAGAAGACGTGCCTAGAGATTTAGAAGATAAAGTGGCACATCTTGAGTATCTTTTAAAAGAAGGACATCGACTTTATAATAATTCAATTCGCAAATTCGGTAAAATTCGTGCCGACATAAGTGAAGCAACTAGAAAAAAAGATGACTTCAAATTATTGTTCGAAATATTAGATACTGTTGAAAATATACACGGTCAAGTAGAAGATTCAGAGAAATATGTTTATAACATTAGTCAAATAGAAGAGGCAAAACAGATTGAAGTGCGTTGTCATAATCACATTAAAGAAACTTTTCCTACTTATATTAAGGAATTAAAGTGCCAAAGTCTTGCACAAGCTAGCGGTTTTGATAAGTGGGTAGATAAAATTATTGATTCCTTGAATAAGCATGATTATTTATCAGAAGCACGACAACTAAAAAGTCGAAAAAATGCAATACTGGATAACTTAAACGAAGGTCTTAAAACTAGAGAAATTGAAGATACTATTAATCAATTTGCTAGAAAGAATGCTCCTTCTGTTTCTCTTGGGTACCAAAGATTAGTACAAATTAAAGAAGAAGGTTCGAAAAATATCGAATTTGTAAAAAAAAGTAAAGTTGATAATAAAATTAAAGAAGAATTGCATAAAATTATAGAAGGTATTCTGCAAAAAACAGACGATTGTCTTAAAAAACTAAATGCAGAAGTTGGAGAAATTTATGATGCTATCTACGACTTATCAACAGTAGACGAGTGTGAGAATTTCTTTATCAAAGTAAAACAAATCTTAAATAAAGAAATACGAGAAGAAGACCGTGAAGGAATAGAAGAAGCTGCAAACAATTTGCAAAACTTTTTAAACGACATTCAAGTACTTCATAGTATCAAAGAGAATCGAGAAGCTTTGATGATAGAAATAAGAGCTTTAGAAAAAAAATGGATGAACATTGAATCAGAAATTGATTTTTCAGTTGTATTAGTGAATTATAAAAATGATTTAGTAATTCGTTTAAATGAACAAGCTGAGAAATGGAAAGTGAAATATATCGTTGAAGAGAATGATTTAAATTCTTGGGACTTTAAACAATGTTCAACATGGTTACAACATACAAACGTAATACCACTTTATTTAACATCTGAATTAATTCAAGATGTAAATAAGTTAGATCAAAATATTCAAAAACGACTAAGTGAGTTAAATGTAGATGCAGTGATAGGTTTGTTCTTCGATTTGACTAAAGAACAACAAGAAGTGACTTTACAAAAAATGAAAGAAGTTGTTGGATTGAATTAACGACTGAGATTAGTAATATTTTAAAGCACAAATAGAAGTGATTTAGTTAGGCCATTTATGATATAACATGTTAAAATTAATAATGTATTTGTAATAAAAATTAGATTAATAATTTTGGAGAAAACGTATGAATAAAGAAAAATTAATTTACAAACATACAGTAGCAAAGAAAAAGGACTTTTAGTCTTTTTTCTTTGTAGCAATTTTTACTGGAGGTCAACTCCACTGAAAGAAGGTAAGGTAAATGGGTTATAGTCAACATCAAAGTTTCTATTTGCGTGATAGATGGCTCAGTAAGGCTATTAAGAATATAGAGGTAAATAATTCCTTTTTCTTTGAAAAGGATACTTTCGAAAAGATGGGCTTAGGAAAGAATATGGTCCAATCGTTAAAATATTGGATAATAGCAACGAAGTTGTTTGAAGAAGTTCGAGACAATAATCAAAAATACCATCAAATTACTTCCTTAGGTAAGTTTATTAAGGAAAAAGATCGAGCTGTCAAATATTATAATACTGCTGGGTTGTTACATCATTCTTTAACTACAAATAGAGATATCAGTACTACTTGGTATTGGTTTTTCAATATATATACGGAAACTGTTTTCACTAGAGAAGAAATTTTGAGAGATCTTACTAAATGGGTGCAGAACCGTGAAAAGCGAGTTGTTTCTGAAAACTCTTTGAAGCGGGATATTGACTGCTTAATTAAGCTTTACACTAGCGGCGGAAGTGCTGCTGATCCGGAGGAAATTATATTAAGCCCATTATATAAGCTCAATTTATTAGAAGAAAGAAATGGAGTTATATATAAAAAAGAGGCAAAGATCGATAAAGGCAATATGCTACTCGTAGGATATACCTTGCTTAAATACATGCAAGGGAGAAATTTAAGGGCGATTAGCATCGATGACTTGGTACATAAAGAAGAGTTATTAGGAAAACTATTTAATATGAAGAGATCGACCATTGTGAGTTTAATCAGCGATTGGACAGAACACCTGGAATATCCAGCAGTGTTTACAAGAACTAATAATTTGGATACACTTCGTCTTCCTGAAATCTCACCAGAAGACTTTATTTATTACGAGCATGAACGAAAGGTAGAAAAAGTCTATGATTACTAGAAGTAAAAAAGTATTTACTACGAGTATAAATTTGAAGTTTGATATTGGAAACAAAGAATTTGTCCAACGCTACTTGCCCACACCCTCTCATGCAGATTTTTTAAAAGGCATTATCGGAGGGTTTTTGGGTGAAAGAAAAAAAAATGCTCATATTATGATAGGACCTTATGGCAGTGGGAAATCATTAGCAGCTACAATCGTAGCTGATATCTTCTCTGAGAGTATCAATGATCGAGACTTTAATAGATTAATAGATAAGTTTAAAGATGTTGATCAGGAAATCTTTGAAAAACTAAATGCTGCTAAGCAATCTAATGAGTCCTTTATTCCGGTTGTTCTTTCAGGAAATGAAGGACCTTTTAGTCAGACAATCATAAATTCTATTGTCAAGTCAGTAAAAAATGCGGGCTTCCATATAGATGTTCCCGGAGAAGTTGAAAGAATTTATAACGTTTTGGAGAGTTGGGAATCAGTATTCCCAAAAACTTTTAACTCATTTAAAAAGTCGCTGAAAGAGCATGGCTATACACTGATTCAGTGGAAAAAGGAAGTCAATAGTATTAATCAGGAAGAAATAAAATGGTTTATAAAAGAATACTCTAACTTAAGTGCAGGTGCTAATTTCCAGATAGATTATACTGCTGGTTTTATCGATAATATTGCTCATATTATTGCTCAATTGAAAGAACAAAACCTTAAGATTTTCATTGCATACGATGAATTTGGGCGCTTTTTACAATCATTAGAAACATCACAAATCTATAAAACAATGCAGGATTTGCAGGATTTAGCAGAAGTGGCTGATCGCAGTGAGAATACCCTTCAACTTTTGCTTATATCACATAAAAATATGTCTCAATATATGTTGGGGCATAATGAAGAATTTAAAGCAGAATTCCAAAGGATTGAAAAACGATTTAAAACCTATTTTGTAGAAAGTGATAAAGCTACTTTTTATAGAATTGCTCAAGAATACACAAAAAGTATGCAAAAAGAGTTAATGTTGCTCAATCTTGAATCAGCAGATTCCAAATGGATTTTAAAAAAATATAATTTATTTAGTGAATTGAATCATCAAGAAACTGAAAAATTGATTGTAGAAGGTTCATATCCGTTACATCCTCTAGCTTTGTTTTTGCTTCCAAGGCTATCCAATGTGTTTGGGCAAAATGAGCGTACACTATTCACTTTTCTTGAAAGTGAAGAAACAGGCGGGTTAACTAACTTTGTTACAAAGCAAAAAGAAGGAATGTATTATCCTCATATGCTTTTTGATTATTTTTTTCGAAATTCAATGAACGAATTTCTTGGAGATGAGAATTTCGATTCTTTAAAGACTTTCGCTAAAGTTACTAATAAAATGAAAATAACTAAACAAAATAAAGGTCAAATAGATTTGCTGAAAATAATTACCTTATGGGATTTATCGGGTGCTACTAACGTGTTGAAATTAAATGACGATTTACTAATGTTCGGCACTGGACAAATAGTAGAAGAGTTAAAAACAAATTTAAAAAAACTAGTTCAACAAAAAATGTTGCGATTTAATCGTATCTTAGGACGATGGGAATTAAATGAAGGTAGTTCTGTTTTAGTTGATGAGATGCTGAATGAAGAAAGAAAAGTAATTAAAATTAATAATGAAAACCGTTTAGATATGTTAAAGGGCCTTCTTGAAAGAAAATTTTATCTCGCAACGGATTACAACGACGAAAAAAATATTACTCGTTTTATGCAAGTTAACCTCTTAACCTCAGAACAATTGTTAGAAGATAGTTTTCTGAAGAAAATAGAGTTTGATGCAGACGGTTATATATATTATGTAATTCCGACAGATGAAGTTTCTTATTTGGAATCTCTTTCTAAAATTGCTTCTATTAAAAATAAAAGATTAATATTTTCAATTACTGATAAAAATTTTAAATCGATTCAAACTTCTTTGGATAAACTAATTGTTATGGAATCTATTTATTCGAATAAAAAATTGCTTTCTGAAAATAGTCGTCTAGAAGAGGAAATTAGCGTATTATTAGCAGAAATCCAATTTGAGATTAGCGGATTTTTAAAGGACTTTGAAAATTTTCAAGAGAATATAAAATGGTTCTATAAAGCTGTTCCCTTAAACGTAAATCATCAAGTTCAATTAGAGAATAGTTTGAGTGAAATAATGTATGAAATTTATCCAGATACTCCCGAAATTAGAAATGATTCTATAAATAGAAGAAATTTAAATGGTATGCAAACAAAAGCTATTCATACAGTACTAAATAATGTTATTAAAAATCCAAGTTTTGAGCGGCTAGGAATCGAAGGGCAAGGACCAGATTACTTGATTTATGCAACAGTATTTAAGAATAATAATCTTGATGTAAGTCATTTAAGTAGAATCACATATGGCCCTTATAATCAGCTCAGAAAATCAATTCTCAATTTTATTGTTAGTAATAAAGAGGGCTCTGTCCTTGAGCTGGAAAACATTTTCACTTCTTATCCTTTCGGCATTCGTAAGCCGCTGATTCCTTTATTATTTGCTGGTTTGTTAAGAGATGTTTGGGAGCAGCTTATGTTTTACAGAAACGGCATGTATGTTACAGCCATAGATGCCGAAAAATTATATGGAATGTTTAAAGAACCAACAGAATATCAATATGTTTTCAATGATTACTCACCAGAATTTCTAACATTTGTTAGAGATGTAGAAAAAATATTTCACTCCTATGAAAGCGAGTATGTGCGAGAACAAACAATTGTCATTATGGCCAGCAGCGGCCTATTAAATTGGCTGAGGCAATTGCCACGCCATACTCAAACTACTAATAAAATAAATGATGATTTATTAGAATTTAAAAATTTGGTTAGAAAAATTGAGGTTAATCCAATTACTAGTCTGGAAATGTTGAAAGATAAGTTTTCAGAAGCTCAAGCATTGGTGGAAATGAAAGCAGAATTAGAAAGACATTTCTCTCGATTTGAGAATGAATTGATCGATAAATTGTTGGAAACCTTCGGTGTTAATTCGTTAGAGGAACTAGAAAGGAAACGTAAAAATTTTTCTGCAAGCTTAGCAAAACGGAACCGTCTGCTCAAGTCGATTTGTGCTGAGAGTGAGAATTTTACTCGTGAATTTGCACTTAACTACACAGGTATAGAATTAGAAAATTGGTCAGACACAACATTTGATTTATTTGTCCGCCAGATGCAGAATGATTATAGAGATATGGAAATGTCTTCCGATGATAGTGATACAATACTATTAGGTTATGGTGATTCACAAAAATCCATAAAAAAAGTGGAATTATCTAATAAAGCAAATACAGTTTATGAGAACGTAAATCGTATAATAAACAACGCTGGAAGAAGCGTTCCTAGAGAAGAAATAGAATATCTTATCTTCAAGTTGCTTGAAGAATATATAGAGTAGTAGGAGGGTTTGAATTGGAAAGAAAAAAAGTACACGTTGCTATGTATAGTGGAGGCGCATCAAGTGCATATGTGGCCTATCAAATGGTACAGGCTCACGGAAAAGAAAATAGCATACTGTTCTTTACAAATACCCTGTGGGAAGATGAAGACAATTATCGCTTTATGTATGAAGTTTCAGATTATATAGGAGTAGAAATTACTGAGAGAGTAGATGGAAGGACGCCTGAAGAGGTATTCTATGATTATCGATTCCTTGGAAATTCTCGACTAGCTAAATGTTCAGAAGAGTTGAAAGTTCAACAAACAATTGTCTTTCTTGAAGAATTAAGAGATGTTCATAATCTTGAACCTATACTTTATTTTGGTATTGGTCCGCATGAAACACATCGTTCTGATAATTTAAGAGAATTTTATTCTCATCGTCCATTAGAGCCGGTTGAGACGAGATTCCCTATGATAGAAACTTTTAGAGAAGATATTGATGTAAAATCGATAATTGAAGAAGAGTGGGGAATTAAACTTCCGAGAATGTACGCTATGGGATTCTCGCATGCAAACTGTGGAGGGCGTTGTGTACGTGGAGGTTTCCAGCATTATGCACAACTATATAACGTATGGCCAGAGCGTTACGCGTTACAAGAAGAAATGGAAGAAAACTTCCGCAAAGACTTCGAAAAAAATGTGTCTATTCTTAAAAAAGATGGTGGACCCTATACTTTGCGTGAGTATCGTGAACGTATGGATCGAGAAGGCGTGGAAAAATTCTTGAAGATTCAGGATGAAACAGTTCCTTGTGTTTGTTCATTCTCGTAATTATATAAATAGTTGGATAAAAATTAAGGAGTTTGAGCTTAAGCAAACTCCTTATTTTTAAAATTATTGAATTTTCTAATACCCCAATAGCCTTTTCCTATACCTTCAATAGAATAAAAAAGATCATTTTGATCCCCAGTTATTCCTTTGAAAATTTTACAGTCACTAGAATTTAGATATAGATTTTTTCTAACCTGTGACTTCCAATCGGTGTAGGAGTTAAAGTCTATGTTATCTTGCTTTTGAATTCTTTTATAAATTTCTTCTAGAGATCCTTTTCCATCGAGTGAAATTAAAGCAACTACTATTTCCTCAAACCACTTATTAGAATTTCTCACTTTATCTCCTCTTTTCTCTTTTACACGGAAATACTTCTTCTGTAAGTAACTTTAACACTAATAAGTACATAGTAGAAAAAAGAGCAGATAAGCCTGCGATAGAATACTTATTTTAAGTGAGCAGCTAAAACATATAATGTACCTTCAAACTAAGTCTTTTTATAAAGGAAATCTCATTCAACCAATGGCTATTCCCCCAATAAAGAGTTATCATAAAACCAACTGCTGCAAGTCAAGTGCTAGTAGATTGACGTGCATAAGAGCTAGTTATCCATCAAATTTCATAAAAAAAATTATCGAAGGAGGCTATCAAGTGGCTTATCAATTAGGGGAAAACTTTAAGCTGTTTACATTGAATTCAAATCCAGAACTGGCCCAGGAAATTGCGGATGAGCTCGGTTGTCAGCTGGGGCAAAGCTCCATTAAACACTTTAGCGATGGGGAAATTCAAATTCACATTGAAGAAAGTGTTCGAGGTGCAGAAGTCTACCTGATCCAGTCGACGTCTCAACCCGGAAGTGAACATGTCATGGAACTATTAATCATGATTGATGCGTTAAAACGGGCATCTGCAGAAACCATCAATGTGGTCATTCCTTATTACGGCTATGCGCGTCAGGACCGGAAAGCGAGTTCGCGCGAACCCATTACAGCAAAACTGGTAGCCAATATGCTAGAAAAAGCAGGAGCTACTCACATTATCACAATGGATTTACATGCTCCTCAAATCCAAGGATTCTTTAATATGCCGGTAGATCAGTTGCTGGGTGGAAAGATTTTAGAGAAGCATTTCTTTGATAAAGGATTGGCAGATGCCATTGTTGTAGCGCCGGACAATGGAGGACTGGGAAGAGCTCGTAAGTTGGCAAGTCATTTGGACGCTCCGATTGGTTTTATCGATAAGCGCCGGATGCATCCGGGGGAGCCCGAAGTGGTGAATATTGTCGGAGACATTAAAGGCAAGAACGTCATCATCATTGTGGATATTATTGATACTGCAACTACGATTTCTTTAGCAGCTAATGTTCTGGTTGAAAATGGCGCGAAAGCTGTTTATGCTTGCTGCACGCATGCTGTTTTATCAGGCCAAGCAGTTCAAAGAATCGAAGAGTCGGCCATTACGGAACTGGTTGTTACCAATACAATTCGCTTGCCTGAGGAAAAAAAGATTCCAAAAATCACGGTTCTTTCGGTCGCTCCTCTGTTGGCTGAAGCCATCGAACACGTTCATAACGAAAAACCAGTCAGTCCTTTATTCGAATAAACTCTCGTGTTCTGTAGTAGACAGGGGACTTCTGCTATCAAGGAATGATTCGAAAAGTTCTACCTAATCCCACAAAAAAGCACCGCAGAAGATTTTTCTGCGGTGCTTTTTCTAGTTGTTTTGCGTTCATTTTCAATGGCTGTGAAATTTGTTCTTTTGTTTTTTGTGCAGTACATAAAAAAACGCGGCAATAGCTAAAGAAGCAACAAAGGCTCCGATTGTAATTTCACCAGGAAACAGAAACGACAAAATTAAAAAGGAAACGCTGTAACCGTCAAGTAGAAATCAACAGTTTTCCAAAAATAAGTTCCAACAGTTTTCACCAATTAAGATTCAACACCTTGATTGCTGAATAACGTTTTTCGATATCTCATCCGGATACTGTCTTGCGTCTCGTCGAATGTGAGAATCTCGCTTCTGTGAAGAAGGCGATCTAAAATGGCCGTCGTTAAGGTCGGATCCCCTAAGAATTTGCCCCATTCACCTGGGCCTTTATTCGAAGTCAAAATGAATGCCGCTTTGTCGTACATTTCATAAATGAATTGGAAAAACAGGTGAGCCTCTTGAGGCTCATAGGCCATGTACATCACATCATCGATGATGATCAAGTCAGATGCGGTAATGCGTTTATATCTGGTTTTGGATTTGCTGGTGTATTCTTTGGATTTTAGGACATAGATCAAGCGCTCCATCGATATAAACGACACCTGATACCCACGTTCGATGGCGTGGATACCTAAGGCAGTCGATAAATGGGTCTTACCGGCGCCTGTCGGCCCCATCATGATTAGCGTGAAGCAGTCATCAATCCAAGACAATTCCTTTAGCACATTCAGCTGCTTTTCTCCGATGGCTGTCTGTTCCTCCAAGCGGAAATGCTCAAATGTCAGTAATTCAGGGAACTCCGCCCATTTCATTAGCTTCTCGCTGGTTTTTCTTTCCCGGCTGAAGAAGGACAAGCTCGAGAACCACTCGTGCCATAAAATAGAACCAGCTCGGACAAAAACCAGAACCACTTCGGACATCTGAGAACCAGTCATAAGAATAAGAAGACCGCCCAAGGGCGGCTTCTTATTCTTATGACTGAATCCCGAGTCTTTCACGCATAGAAATCTTGCCATCAATGAAAATGGAATGCGAACTATGGATGACCCGATCAAGAATGGCATCGGCTAGCGTCGCTTCACCAATCTGTTCATACCAACCGCCAGGTTCAAACTGCGAACAGAAAATGGTGGAGGCATTCTGGTATCTCGATTCGACGATTTCCAATACATCTCGAGCTTCATGCTCGGTCAATGAAACAAGTAGCCACTCGTCTAAAATTAATAAATTTACCTTTCGGTAAGCTTTCATGATCTTTTGATACGTCCCATTTAATCGAGCCAGGGCCAGTTCATCCAGTAATTCCGGCAGGCGCATATATTTGGCCGTATAGCCGTTTCGGCAAGCACTGACGCCAAACGCGCATGCTAAATAGGATTTCCCGTTTCCGGATGCTCCTTTTAGGATGACGTTCTGTTTTTCACCGATGTAATTGCAGCTGGCTAAACGCAAGATAGTGGTGCGATCCAGCTTGCGGTCTTCGTAATAGTGGATGTCTTCAATGCAAGCGCCTGGCATACGAAAATTCGCTGTACGGATCAGCCGATCCAATTTGTTGTTCTTCCGGCGGATATACTCGCTGTCGATCAATAAATTGAAGCGATCTTCGAAAGATAGCTCCCGGTATTGAGGATCGTTCATTTGGTTGTAATAGGTGTCAGCTATAGCGTTCAGGCGCATTTCGTTTAGTTTGGTGATCGTAGATTCAATGGTCATTTATCTTTCCTCCCGTAGTAGTCTGCCCCTCTGACAAATCCATGCTCTTTTGAAAGGCTGACAGTTTTCTTTTGCGACTGAGTCGCCGTTTTGATGTCACGCTCGGTTTTGAGTATCGTTTTGATCGTATTGAGGCTCACTCTTGGAGAGAAGGCCAATGACTTCTCACAAGCCACCTCAAGTTCGTGTTCACTATATTGTGCAACGAGTTTAGAGAGCCCTAAGCACAGCTTGAGTGCCTGCTTTTCATTGGTTCCATTGGCTAGAATCGTGCGGACAGCTTTTTCCGTAGAGGGTCCGACGGACTCTCCCCATTCAATGAAATGCGCGGGTGTAAACGTTAGAAACTGCTGATGCTTGGCTGGCAGATGTTCGAAAAGCGTAGACGATTGGCCGTCTTTACCGAATAATCGCTTGTGAGAGGCAATTCGGAAGTTGTTGAAGAACACCTCCACCATTGTTCGGGTCACCCGAATTTCCACAACGTGTTTAATGTATTCATAAGGCACGGAATAATACATCTTGTCTTCTTCGATATGATAATCTGGTTGTAAAGTAGCTTTTTTCCATTGAGCCATTTCGTACCGGGAAGCAGGCAGTGGGAGAAGCGCAAACTTCTCCTCTTCCAAGAAGGCAGTGAGCCGGCTTCCTTTTTTCTTTTGAAACTCTTTTTTATTAAATTCCTCGAGCTTAAGCCGGACGGCTTCATTCAGTTCTTGCAGTGAAAAGAACACTTGATTCCTCAGGGAAGCGATAATCCAAGTGGTGATGGTACCAACGGTTCCTTCGACACTGGGCTTGTCCTTAGGTTTTCTGACGCGTGCCGGTATAATGACGGTCTGATAATGTTCCGCCAACTCTTGATATGTCCGATTGATCACCGGATCGATATAAGATGGTTTTTCAACTCCGGTCTTCAAATTGTCAGGTACAATCGTCTGTGTAATGCCTCCAAAGAATTCAAATGCATGGATATGTCCGGTAATCCAATGAAGCGAATTCATTGAATAGAACCCTTCGACATACGAGTAGCCACTACAGGACAAAGTAGCCGCAAAAAGAGAGACCTCGTGAACTTCACCGGCTGTTTGATCTCGGACGCTCATAGTAGAACCTGCCCAATCAACTTCAAGGGTTTCGGCTGGCTTTCGTTTGATGCGCATAGTCGCTTTGGTTGACGTGACGAACTTGGTGTATTCCCGGCAGAATTGACGGTAGCTGTAAGGAATCTGATTTCCGTTTCGGCAGATAATCACATACTCATGCCACAGGAGCGAGAGCGTCACACCCGTTTTCGCCATTTCTTTATGGACGTAGTCCATATCAGGCAAGTATCTTTCATCTTTCACATGCTTCTCGGGAAAAAGAAGCTTTTGAAGTTCTCTGTCTCCGAGATCCTCTGGCAAGGGCCAGGAAATCCCTTTCTTTTCTGCCTGTTCCAGCACTTCAGTGATCGTATTCCTTGAACACTTACAACTGGCTGCGATTCCACGTTTGGATACCTCCTGAGCATCCAGCCGTAGAATCTCTCGATATTTGATCATAAAAAACCTCCTACACAATCAATTTACGGAATATTCCGCAAACTAATTATATAGGAGTGGTTCTCTCATGTCTTAAGTGGTTCTATTTTTTGTCCGAAGTGGTTCTAAAATATGGCACAGGTGGTTCTATTAAGTGGCTGTATGCACGGCAACGCATTTCATAGCTAAGCACTTCATGGATAAACTCATGATAAGTCCATCCTTTTGATTCGGCTTCACGAAGGAAATTCGGCAATTCTTTGGCCGTCTCTGCCAATCGCAAGGTTCGGCACTTTTCTTGTAGCCCCTCGTAGGGATGACTCATCGCTGCTCACCTCCTTGAAGGACGGAGAGGTAAATGTCCGCTGTCCGTTCGGGAGCCACGAGGTCTTTGTATTTCTCATTGATCGTGCCCACTTTTGACAGGTTCTTTTGTTGCTGAATCTCTAACGAGCTGGCGATGTCCCGTAAATCATTCGCACTCGACAATTTGAGACGTTTCAACTCATGCAGTGCTTCATCGACAAAGTCTGGGTAGTTTGCGATAACGGATTGCACAACCTTCAACTGATCGATTAAATGACGCGGGTATCTTTCGGTCAATTGCTCAATTAACCAGTCGGCCATTTTGGTATCCGTCAACTGTTCTTGAATCTGTTCGATCAATAAATCTCGCTTGATCGTATTCCGTTCTCGGTGGGATTCTTCGGAAATGAGTTCTCCTTTGCCGGTCGCCAGTGGGTGCTTCGCTAAAACCTCTCCGTGTTGCTGAAGGCGGATGTACAAGTAGGCGCCATCGCTTTGAACATAGACAATGTTCGGTGCCCCTTTTCGGTAGGTACCGCGCGGTACACTGTAACGGTTGGCGTCAAAGCGAATGACATTGTCAGGGCCAACATCTCTTGTTATACTCGAAGTGAAAACTTTTTCAAAAATGTAAGTACCAGAGACCTTTTGCAGGTGTTCCTTTTCCAGGGCGTGCACCTCAAAGGGTCTTTTTTTAATATTGTGATGGACTTTGTAATTGCCGGTCCGTTTAAGCCACTTCATGCAGGCATCCTGCCAATCGATTAAATTGGCAAACGTGCGGTTTTTAACGAAATTGTATTTTACATATTTGATGACTTGTTCGATTTTCCCTTTGGACTGCGGATCCGATTTCCGGCAAAGGTAGACTTTGAATTTTCGCGTCTGCTGGTACTTGGTAAATTCGGCCGTCATAATCAAATCTCCGGAATTCTCACTGACCATTAATAGCCGGTCTTGGTCGTAAACGATTTCTCGGGACATGCCCCCAAAATGGCGAAAGGCATTCTCATGCATATGTATCAGATCGCTTGCCCGGAAGGGCCGGTCCAAGAACTCCACATACTTAAACCTCGAATGCGCCAGCACAAAACCGATAAAATACAGACGTTTGAAAGTACCATCGGTTGTCAGTACCTTTTTCTGCCCAAAATCCACTTGAATCTGTTGTCCCATGGGAAGCTCCGGAACGGCACTGAATGTTCGTTCTTCTGCTTGCTTGGGAATGTGATAAATCTCCCGCAGCTCATTCACGTAATTCCTCACGGTATTTTCAGCGATAGCACTTACGCCCAACCGCTCTTCCAACCAATCAAAAATCTGTGCCCCTGTCAGATCCGGATGTTCCTTCAGCCAGCCGACAATCTCCTCATGATACGGATCCAATTTCTTGCTTCTGTTTTGAAGCGACAGAACGAATTCACAAAAATCATCGGGCGTCATATTTCCGTAATCAATCACCCGGTTTCTGGATATCTTCAGCTTCTTGGCGATTGCGCTATTTGAAAAGCCCGTGTCGCGCAGTTGATGAATCTCATTGTAAATCATAAACTTTTCCACTCCTCATTCCTCACTTTCAATAGACTCTCTCAAGTATATTAAAAGTGCATTGGTATTGGTAAACTGTTGTGCCTTATTTGGTGAAATCTGTTTACCTTTATTTGCGGAAAACTGTTTAGTCTAGTTTAGCGTTTACAAACGCCGACAATCACCATTACGATCGACAACAGCAGGTTTACATGCATAGATTTTCCCTCCGTCCTATTCAAAATTTCGTATCTTATTCAAATGCCCTTTTTAAAAAACAATAAAGAGCAAAATCGAAAATATATGTCATAATAGCATTATGAATTAATTGAATTATTAGTAAATTGAGGAGTGGATAGCCAGGTGGATACAAAGAAGAATCCAAAAGAAAAAAGAGAAGATTTGAGGCAAAGCGAGCTGAAAAAAATCCCGGAGGATCTCTGCGTGATGGGTTTGATCGTGGCAGTGGCGGCAATTTGACGGACGTATCGGGCGACATGGGCTGGAAAGGGATGGCCTTATTAATTCTAGTATTATTTCTGGGCTACGTCATCTATCAATTCTTTTTTAGTTGAAGGAGGAAGTTTGATTATCAATCACTCAATGAGGCACTTGCATGGTGTGGCTAAAAATCGGATTGTCTTTTGTGATTTTGTTTGTATGGATGTCGTTAGTGAAATTTTCCTTGAAAAAAATATTTAAAATCGAGAAAGAAAAACAAGGCTGGGTTTCCTATAACCATATCAACAAACTGCACCAGAAAGTCGACTGGACTGTAAGAATTACGGCGATGCTTGCACTTATCACCATCATATACTTGCTGATGTTCATAGAATACCCATTAAATTTTTTCTGGGGGGCGTGGATTTTGCTGACGGTTATAGACTATTCCGTAAGAGGCTTTTTTGAATGGAAATACTCGGACAATCCGAAGCAATCTATCCTGACGATGGGAGAGATGGTTATTTTGGTAATCGGAATAGTGGTAATTCTTCAGTTTGATATGCTCAACTTGGTATATTATTAATACGACTATTCTCCAAAAGGAATCCAGATGCCATGTGCCAGTTCCTTTGGGATTAATGAAGTGTTTGATTTGATTACGGAGCGTAAGGGCAAGAATAAACTTTCTCAAACAGTCTGCCAGAAGCATAGTGCCGCCATCCTTTTATCATGTGCCGCATAAGTGGTTATCTAAAATACTATTATACTCGTTCTGCTGGTGGTTGCTGAAGAAGCTGAAAAAAAGAAGAAAAACCAGTCAGCGATAAAAAGGCAGTTAAGATTTCTGCATACGCACCCCGAAAAAAAAGAAGAAAAAACAAAGCCTTCAGCAATTCCTCCAATGGAATACCTGAGGCTTTATTTATTGGATTGACAGTCTTTTGAACATGAAATTAAGTATCGTCATTGTTGGTTAACGCGAAAGCAATCCGGTCAATGCCTTCGGACAACGTAGCTCTCGGACATGCTGCATTTAATCGCAAATACCCCAGACCTGCGGATCCATACTTGCTTCCGGGCTCTAATGCGACTTTTCCGGTAAACAATAGTTGTTCCATGACTTCATCTTCTGTTAAGCCCAGTTCACTGTAATCGATCCACAACAAATAAGTCGATTGTGGCTCCATGACGCGCAAGCCTGGGACTTTTTTCTGCAATTCTCTAATGGCAAAATCGATATTGTCAGAAATAATCGTCAGCATTTCCTCAAGCCACAGCTCGCTGTCATTGTATGCAGCGGTTAAAGCAGCAGGCGCAAAAGCATTGAGCATGCCAGAGCCGTGAGCGAGGGCGTGTTTTTCTAACTTGGCGCGTTTTTCTTTATCAGTTGCCACAATCATCGCCACTTGGATACCGGCTAGATTAAATGTTTTTGTCGGAGCCATACACGTAAACACTCTGTCGCTTTCAGTACCTGCGATTTTTGCCAGCGGCGTATGACGACTTTCACCCATCATTAAATCACCGTGTATTTCATCTGAAATAATAAGGACATCATGCTTGCTGCACAACCGAATAATTTCGGTTAACTCTTCTGGTGTCCACACGCGGCCACCCGGATTGTGCGGGTTGCAAAGAATGAAGAGAGCAGCATTTTGCAATTTTTCTTCAAAGTCTTCGAAGTCAATCGTGTATTGTCCATCTTGCACAATTAGTGGTGAGTATAGAACTTCTCGGTCTTGATGTTCAGCCAGTTGGAAAAAAGAAGGGTAGACGGGAGGTGTCACCACTATTTTATCGTTCTTTTCGGTGAAGGTTTCAATGATAGATGCAATTGCCGGGATAATGCCTTGATGAAAAAGAAGCCAATCCCTTTCGATTTGCCAATCGTTTCGTTTTGCTTGCCAATTGATCACGGCAGTCCGGCAGTCTTCACACATAAAAGAATAGCCGAAAATTGAATGCTCGACGCGGTCATGCAACGCTTTTAGGACAGGGGGCGGTGCAGGGAAATCCATATCTGCAATCCACATCGGCAAAATGTCTGAGCTGTCTTCTAGATTGTATATCGTTTTCATGGAATCCCATTTAACAGAACGGGTATTTTTTCGATCGTATATGTGCTGAAAAGAATTCATGTTGGTATCCCCTTATCAAGTTGATTTTAGAAAATCCATTAGCTCTAATGATAGAGCAACGGAGAGAATTGCCAAAGCAACTAATGAGAGCATAGCCCGTTCCTGTCAATCTTTCAAGCCGGTCTTCAATTGCTTTTTGTTGAATACTGTAGAGGGTCTATCCAATATATGTCATAATAGGGACAAGATGATTGAGCGTTTCGGAAATGAAGAATAGGAGCATGCCCTATAGACGCAAAGAAAACGACATAAGAAAAAAGACAGCAATGGAGACAAAATGAGCAAAAGAACAATCAGACAGGAAATCTACGCGATGGAATCGATCGAGGAGAAGGAAATGGCAATGTAATAGACATAGCAGGAGATATGGGTTGGAAAGGCATGGCTTTATTAATTTTGGTATTGTGTGTGGGCTACGTCATTTACCAGTTCTTTTTTAGTTAGAGGGGGATTCAGATGCTTTGGTTGAAATTCGGTTTGTTTTTAGTGGCTTTATTTGGTGCGATTTGGTTAGTGAAATGGGTTTTAAGAAAAATATTCAACATTGAGAAAGAGACAACCAACTGGTTTTCGAATAACCATGTCAATCATCTGCATAAAAAAATGGACTGGGGAATCAGAATTGCGACGATGATTGCAATGTTCGTGGTGCTGTATTTGTTTTTTTACAAAGAGTATCCATTCGCTCTTTATTTAATCATCTGGGTTGCATTCATGTTTATCGATTCCTCGGTAAAAGCGTTTTTCCAATGGAAATACACCGATAACCCCAAACAGTGGATTCTGACGATGAGTGAAATTACGATTTTGGTCATTGCCGCACTTGTTGCAACAATTCAATTAGATTTGATTAATCTTCGACTCTAACTGCAAAAAAATACACCGATCCTTTAATTAGGATGGGTGTATTTTTACGTTATTTGGTAGCGGCCCGAGTGTTTTTGATAAACAAGGAACCAACCAATCCAATAGCTGCAGCGACCAATACTGCGTAAAACGCATAATGGGTACCGAACGCCAGAAACTCTGGAGGAATACCTGCGCCAAACTCTGCAATGTAATTTTGTTGACCGGCTGTGAATAAAGTGATCGCAATTGCCGTACCGGCAGCTCCTGCCAGTTGAGTGAGGGTATTCATGGCGGCTGATCCATCCGCGTATAACTCTGGTGGCAGCTGATTCATCGCGTGGGTTTGCGCGGGCATAATCGTCATAGAGATACCCAGGAACAAAATACAAAGAGCAGCAATGACTTGCCATACCGGAGTTGTCGCTGACAAAATCAATAGGAAGACGATAGCCGCAACCGTCACGAGTGCAAAGCCGGCACGTGTGAAGATGCGGGCACCCACACGGTCAAAATTGGATCCGACGATCGGAGCCATGATGATGTTAATCAAGTTAGCTGGCAGCATCAATAGGCCTGCGGCAATCGACGTGTAAGCCAGTACACTCTTCAAGTAAATAGGAATCAGGATCGCCACTGAAAGAATGACGAACAAAGTGATGAACATCAACAATGTGCCCAGCGCGAACATAGGGTATTTGAAAACGCGAAGGTTGACCATCGGCTGGGGCATCTTCAGCTGACGACTGATGAACAGCAGCAAGGCGATCATGCCTGCCAGTAGCGGAGCCCAGACAGTTGGCTCTGTAAATGACGTTTCTGCCAATGTCGCCAATGAAAAGATAATGCCTCCAAAAGAAACTGTCGATAGGACGAGCGATGCGACATCAATTTTTGGCTTGGAAATATCGGAAACGTTTTCGGTCTTTAAGGCACCTATCAATAACAGGATATTCAACACGATCATCACCCAAAAAATATAATGCCAGCTGCTGGCATTGATGATCAATCCGCTTAAGGTAGGCCCTAAAGCTGGGCCTGCCGTGATGACCAAACCAACAATGCCCATCACCGATCCGCGCTTTTGGATCGGGAAGATCAGCAGAATGACACTGAACATTAAAGGTAGGAATATGCCTGTTCCGATCGCTTGAACTAAGCGGCCGATCAGCAAAACAGAGAAACTAGGTGCCAATGCGGCAAGCAACGCACCCAGCGAAGAAATGAGCAATGCTGAAACGATTAACTGGCGTGTTGTGAACCAGCGAACTAAGTAGGCAGACAACGGCACCAAAATGGCTAACACCAATAAATAGCCAGTCGTAAGCCACTGGGCAGTACCCGCACTAATGGAGAAGTCTTCCATAATATTGGTCAACGCCATATTCAATGCAGTTTCACCAAATAAGCCAATAAAAGACCCGATCATTAAGATAGCAGCCATCGTTTTTGGTTTTTTAACGTGTGCATGAGAGTTCATAAGGCAACTTCTTTCTATCTGTAGTTTTAACGTGCAAATTTCCTCGAAACACCGATACTTTCAATAACACCAACGAATCTATTTGCAACTATAGCAAAAATTCGTTAGAAAACTCAATGTAATTCGGAGGGCGAGAAGGGTTCTCTGCCACAGGTTAGCCATATTTTCTTTTTCAACTAGCCATCAAAATGGATATGGAAGTGTGTTAGATCGATTAGTCATAATGAAAACGCCCGTACTAAATATTCGGGGATCTACTGCTGCTTGGAGATTTCTGAACTAGCCTGTTGCAGCAAGGGCTAAAGCCCTTTTGGAACATGTGCTACTACTTCTTGAAAAACCTCAATAGTCTTTTGGAAAAAATAGCAAAATAAAACCAAAATGATTAATTTGAAAAATAGAACTTTATTGAACCCACCACACATTATCCTAAAAGAATGCGGCAGTACCTTATCAGTTCTCAAACGGAAAAGCACAATCGACTTAGAAACTGTCGATTGTGCTTTTGCGATTTAGTGGCTTAAGAGAAGCTGTCTTTTTAAAGAACTAGCAATACCTGTGTGACAACAGCAAAGACTGGGGCAACTCAAGCAAAGGGCTGATCATTAAGGTTAAAGCAATCTGTGGTTAACCTGGAAATGCGGTCATTGCAAGCGCCAATGCGATAGAGGCAGGGCGCAAATATTGTAGGATTCAAATTGGCTTTGTTTGCATATAAGAATCCAGTTGGTTCAAACAATAGAGGAATGGCCCCACTAATTCGCGGTTCAAAAAGTGGCAATCGACGAATCCACCGTTACGATTTAGTTCTTTTAAAGGAGAGTGTTATCGAATGGAAGAATCACTTAGGAAAGATTAAATAGGAGAGCCTGTTATTTTTTGTTAGATCGGTTTTCAATTGTAAAATCCACTAATTCAATGGAAATTATTCTATGTTAAGATATAATCTAGGACTTAGAAAAGCAAATCGTTAAAAAATTCTGCACAGATTTATTCTAAGGAGGGGTCAAAATGGATTTAGTCATAAAAGAGTTAAACAAATCATTTAATAACAAACATGTATTAAAAGGGATCAACTTAACGATTAACTCAGGACAGATTTTTGGGTATTTGGGGAGAAATGGCGCTGGAAAAACAACGTCCATGCGAATTTTGATGGACGTGTTTGAAGGAGATAGTGGATCGATTCTGATGGACGGCAAAGAATTTAAACCGACTGACCATAGAATTGGCTACTTGCCTGAAGAACGCGGAATGTATTCGAAGTTTAAAGTGAAAGATCAATTGGTTTATTTTGCTGAACTCCGAGGTGCTAGCAAAAAAGAAGCTCAGCATTCCATGAAAAAATGGGCCGAAGAATTTGGTATTGCTATTTATTTAGACCAAAAGCTTGAGACGCTATCAAAAGGAAATCAGCAAAAAGTTCAAATTGCACAAGCTTTTATTTGTGAGCCGGATATTTTGATTTTGGATGAACCGTTTTCGGGGCTAGATCCTGTCAATTCGAAAATCTTTCAAGATTCTTTATTGAATTACATAAGAGAAGATCGAATCATTATCTTTTCTTCCCACCAAATGGGGTATATCGAGTCGTTTTGCGACGATATTGCCATTATCAATGACGGGAAGATTGTATTAGATGGAGATTTGAATGACATTAGAAAACAAATGGGCGAAGGAAAGCTTCGTTTAAGAGTTGCTGATCAGCGAAACTTAGATTTTTTAGCAGCATATGATTATACAATCGAAAAAGAAGACATTATTTTAACGCTTCATCCAAATGAAACGAAACGGTCATTTATTGAAGGGGTATTCAGCCAAGGGATCGAGCTGACGATGTTTATGGATTACTTACCGAGTCTTCAAGAAATATTCATTGAGAAAACAGGTGATCAAAATGAAAAAGCTTAAAACCGTTTTTAATTTCGAATTGCGTGGAATGATTCAAAAGAAAAGCTTGCTCGTGACAACAGCCATCATGTGCGTGATTGTGCTGCTAATTACCACGATCCCCACTTTTATGATTTGGTTTGAAGGGGAAGAAACAGAAGAAAATCCAAGTAAAGCAGCCGAGGAATTTACGTTAGTATACGAAAATGATGAGCTCAAAGAAGCCATCAGTCCCATGTTAGGTGAAGAAACCTACTCGACGGAAGAGGAACTAAAAGATGCAGTTCAAAGGGAGGAAGTGACTTCTGGATTTGTCGTTGAGGACTATGACCGCTATACCTATATCTCCTACGACAGCAAAACGGATTCAACTGAACAACTGATTTTCGAGTCGCAGTTGGAACAACTCAATGAGAATCGATTGTTTGACGAAAAAGGGATGGATAGTCAAGAAGTCCGCGAAATTTTGAATCAACCCATCGAACAAGAAACCGTCTATCTAGGGAAAGATGCCGGATCTGGAACAGCTATTGCCTTTGGTGTCATGATTACGATGTATTTGCTCATCCTCTTGTATGGAGCGAACGTTGCGACATCGGTAGCAAGAGAAAAAGACTCACGTACGATGGAACTACTTATCACATCCAGTAACCCGCGAACATTTATACTCGGAAAAGTAGGAGCAGTAGGACTGACAGGTATTTTACAAGTCGCATCGTTGATTGTATTTGGTGTCATTGGATTTATGCTCAATAAAGAAAATTACCCTGACGTTCTTCTGGATATGGTGCAAGGGTCCATGACGATAGATGTACTACTGATTTATATCTTATTTTCAGTACTAGGCTATATCTTATACTTGTTTATCTATGCGGCTTTAGGAAGTTTGGTTTCAAAAGTGGAAGATGTAAACTCTGCAGTTACGCCGATTACGTTCTTGTTTGTCTTGGCTTATCTAGCTGCAACATTTGCAATGATCGTGCCGGATAACCCCGTTGTAAAAGTCACATCGTTTATACCGTTTATCTCGCTATTTACGATGCCGATTCGGTACATGCTGACAAGTGTACCGATGACATCTCTGTTAGTTTCCAGTGCGATCATGGTGTTAACAGTAGTGCTATTTGCCGCGTTATCCATTCACATTTATAAATTCGGCTCCTTAAATTATGGAAACCGTCTCAAATTAAAAGACGTAATCAGATCGTTTAAAAAATAGTTCAAGGGCCTTGTGCGAGCAAGGTTCTTTTTTATGGAGATCTAAACCTGTGCATAAGAAAGAACTGCGCGTAAAGGTTTTTCTGTTTAACTAGTAAATTCGACTTCATTTAATCAGTAGAATCTGTCTTCACAGCAATCATGTCCAGGTTACAGAAAATTATAGAGAATATAGTTCTATGATTTTTTCTTTGGATAATTTAGTTGGGTTGCTCATATCAACAAAATAAGGCAACTGCCATTCCTATGTTTTCATCGCTTGTTTGCTAGTAGTACTATCCCAGCCTGGGTAAACTCGTATGGCCATTTTTCCCTTTGTGGAACTGGACTTAAGAATATTCTGTTTGAAAAGAATTTCTTTTGGGAAAATAAATTGTCCAAATTCAGTATCATTTTTACATACAGTTACAACTAATAAATCAGGTGCTTCCTCATACGAATAAGGCTGATTTTTATTGTTTTCATCTTTTTCCCAAAATACAACAAACTGTCCGGTTTTCGTCGGTGTTGTATTCGCTACTCTGAATCGAACTGTTCTAAAAGATAGTTGGAATGTACCAGCACCATACGTTGAATTTTGCTTTTCTTCTTGAATCGACGTCAACATCAATTCATGGGGTTCATAAATCATTTTACTTACATAGCTTAATGCTGTATAAAAATCCTTCATTATTCTACTCCTAAAATTCATAGTTATATGCTCAATAGTAACGCCCGCTTATAAGAATACCACCGGGTTATGAAAATAGAGGAATGCCGATACTTTCCGTATGATCGCCCACAAGCTTTCGTTCGATTTCACTTGCCCCATACAAATTCACACTAAGAAACCCGCCTTCACCTCAACCCTAAAATAAAGGGAAAAGCACAAATGAAAAAAGAGTAGCTAAAGCCACTCTTTTCTGAAATGTTTGCTTAACAATATCCCTTAATTACAAAAATAGAAACTTAACGATTCTTTTGCCATTTGTAAAAAGATATAGAAAAAGTGCTAATGAACAACACTAAAAAAGAAGCTCCTAAAATTAATGGGATAAATGTGAAAGCATCAATACTGCCACTCGAAGTTGTCCAACTTGAAGCACCAGCGGGTCTTGAGAGCATGATTGCCATCCCTTCTCCGTTAGCTCCAAATATTAAAAACAAAATACCCAAGCACTAAAAAGCAGTAGGAATTCCAAACAACTTAGTCATTTTATTTTTCATTTTATTCTCTCCCCGTATTTTAAAAAGTGGCCCGTTTGTTAAAGATCAATCTTTCTTAATCACGCAGTTAGCTAGCACAATATGCCAGTAAGCCATGACATCAACAGCCTCATTTGCGACTTCTTCTGATCTTTCGTCAATGCGAATTAACGCCCCATTTTTCGATCTCAACCTCACTCATTGGTATATATGCTCAATAGTAATGTCTGTATATAAGAATCCCACTTGGTAAAAAACAGAGGAATAGTGAAAATGGTATCTTGCTGTAACCGTCAAACTAAAAGGAGGTGTCACAACACCTCCTAAAGCATACACAGAAGGCCAATTGATCGACCCGATGAAAAATTTTAGTGAATCAACAGATGATGAGGAAGACCTGGGAATTCTTAAAGAAGTTGAAGGTACACTTTGGCAATCTGTCTTCAATTTGACAAACTGTCATGTGAAAAATGACACCGCTTAAAGTGATATCATTTGTCGGTTGTTACTATTAGATTTTCTGTCTGTCCGTTCCACGTAATTTCCACTTTTATTTCCTCATCTTCTTGAATAACAGCACAACCTCTACAAGCTCCATTTGCAATACTTCCCGTTCCATCTTTTATGGTTATCCCAGTTCCTTCTGATGTACCCAAATTAGCTTCAAGTTTGTATTCTATTGTTTCTGGAGGATCATCTTCACCGGTATATGTTACTATTCCATCTTTTACTTGATTAGTACCGTCGGAAACATCCACGACATAAAAGACATCCCAATTTTCGCTGCTACCTGAAAAGGTGTATCTATCCCCATTTACGCAACCAGTCAGGATAAATAAAAGTACTAAAAACATAATCATTTTTTTCACAAGCATTCCTCCAATCCTAATTGTAAATGATCAGTAATGACTTCTTTTCCCTATTCTACCTTATTATTCATAGAGTAATAACAAGTTCCACAAAATTAATGAAAAACTCAATTAGTTTTTTGTTTGACCTCTCGAATTTAAGGTCTTAATTCAATGTTTAAGCAGCCATAAAATTAGTGGGATCTACAAGCGGTTTAATAGCTGGAAATAACATCCTATAAGGCTCGCTCGACGTGAGGATAAACTAAGTTTAAACAACAGAGAAATGTCTGGAAAGAAAGCTGTACATCCTCCAAGTGCAAGGTAACGAAATTTTTTCATGCGTATATAATAGCCCACTTCCCACAACCATAGTACTGCTTTTTCTATAGCCCTCCGGTCGACATCGGTAGCATACGAATATTTCTGCTGATAGCGATTCCATAATTGTTCCATTGATAACTCATACATATTCTTAGTAAAAGAATCGAAGACCAACTGCTCCTGCATTGCTGCGCCGACAAGAAAGCAAGCCTAGTTTGTGACATTTTCAGAGAGACGGACATCAGTTTATTTTTCACTCCACTTATACAGAATGTTTTGGGCAATGTTAGAATTTCTTTATTTTTCGTAGGATCTTGTGACTTTCCACGAAGAATCACTTACTTATTCGCGTCATACGCTATATAGTAAGTAGACGAAACAGAATAGTATTTTGATAATTCGAACTATATAAGTTAGTTCGTAGACAAAAGAGCAAGTGATGCAAAATAGAGCTTTTTTGAAGACTTCTCACCAAAGTAGAAATTTGCAGAAACAAGTTGTCGCATTTTATTCCACTTATGCTTTTAGTTTATTCGCTGCCTGGTTGTTGATTGGATTGACGTTCAGTCGCTAGTAGAAATAGTAATTGACCATAATAGAGGAGGAATTTGATTGTCTTTGAAAATAGAAAATGTCACGATTTATACAGGGAGAGGCGACAAGCTAGTCGAGTCGGCTATTGTCATTGAAGATAACAAAATCATTGCTGTTGGAGAAGAAGCAGTTGAAAGAAATGCAGAAAATACAATGGATGGTCACGGGAAAACCATTTTGCCTGGTTTTTTTGATATGCACATTCATCTGGGCATGGATGGTATTGCCGATCCATTCGCTCAAATTGCCACGGACAGTCAAGCGACTTCTGCCTATCGCCATCAGGCTAATGGGAAAAAACAATTGGAGTCAGGTGTCACAAGCGTCCGTAACTTAGGTTCTAAATGGCATATTGACTTAGCATACCGCGATGCTGTGGCGGCAGGTCTTGTAACGGGTCCAACGGTTTACGGTTCTGGTCAACCCATCGTCATGACGGGTGGCCACGGATACCCACTTGCTTCTGAAGCAGATGGAGAAGACGAAATCCGTAAAGTGGCACGTCAAACTTTAAAACAAGGCGCTGACGTCTTAAAGCTAATGGCGACTGGTGGAGTGATGACGCCTGGAGTCGATCCGGGCTCTCCGCAGTTATCGGAAAACGAAATGAAGACGGCAGTTGAAGAAGCGCTTCACGCTGGAAAAACGACCGCTTCACATGCACAAGGAACCATCGGCATTCAAAATGCTGTACGTGCAGGAATAACGACCATTGAACACGGCATTTTCCTTGACGATGAAACGATTGAACTAATGATCAAACACGGCACCGTAATGGTTCCGACTCTTGCAGCGCCTTATTATATTGTGAAAAATGCAGATTCAGGTGCGATTCCACCGCATGCCGTCAAAAAGGCTACGCATTGCTACGAAGCTCATAAAGAAAGTTTCCGAAAAGCAGTAGAAGCAGGTGTTAAAATTGCAGCGGGTACCGATGCAGGGACACCGTTTAATTTACACGGCGATTTTGCTAAAGAACTTGAATTGATGCATGAAGGCGGGATGACTGTTCGTGCCATCATTTCTGCTGCAACTTATGATGCGGCTTCTGTCTTGAATGTTCAAAACGAAACCGGGTCATTGGAAAAAGGGAAAATAGCCGATTTTATTATTCTTTCTGAAGATCCAGAAGTAAGTTTTGCTGCTTTTCGAGCAGTCGATACCGTTTATAAGCGAGGAGAAATTGTTTATGTCAATTAATACAAAGAAGTTGTCTGTACAAAATGAAAAACTCCAGCAACTGGTAAGCAAATTAGAAAATCTTTACCCTGAAATGGTCAGCATCCGCCGCCACCTTCATCAATATCCTGAGATTTCCATCAAGAAGTCGAAACACCCAACTACATTGCAGAATACTACCGCGCGTTAGGGTTAGAGGTTAGAACCGGTGTGGGTGGACGGGGTGTAGTCGCTAAATTCAATGCGGATCATGCATAAAAAACCATTGCGTTTCGTGCGGATTTTGATGCTTTGCCAATTCAAGATCAAAAAGATGTGCCTTACAAATCGACCATTCCAGGCGCTATGCATGCTTGTGGTCATGATGGCCATACAGCGGCACTCATGGTTTTTGCCAAAACTTTAGCTGAAAACCCAGAACAAGTGCATCATAACGTAGTCTTTATCCATCAATTCGGAGAAGAAGAATATCCAGGTGGTGCACAAGCCATGATCGCGGACGGTTGCCTTGAAGGCGTTGACGCAGTTTATGGCTGCCATCTTCAAAGCATGATGCCCTCAGGAACCATGTATTACAAAGAAGGCTATATCCAAGCAACGGTCGATACGTTCGTCATTACCGTTACCGGAAAAGGCGGTCATGGTGCCATTCCGCAGGAAACAGTCGATCCGATTGTCACGGCTTCACACATTGTCACGGCACTTCAGTCGATTGTCAGCCGCAACACAGATCCCCTAAAGCAATTGGTTGTTTCGGTCGGATCCATTAACAGCGGCCAAGCCAATAATGTGATTCCAACAACAGCGGTCATGACTGGGACCATTCGCTCGTATGAACCAGAAGTTCGCTCGCTTGCTACCGAAAAATTGGTCGCAATCGCTTCTCAAATTGCAAAAGCGTTTGGCGCTGAAGCTGATACCATTTTTGAAAAAGGCTACGACGCTGTGTGGAATCACTCCGCGGAAACCCAGTTAGCGAAGCGTGCAATGGAAGGGGTGTTAGGCGCTGAAGAGGTAGCCGAAACACCTTCTGTTATGCCTGGTGAAGACTTTTGCTACTATACACAACATGTGCCCGGTTCTTTTATTTTTGCCGGCGCTCAATTAGCGGAAGACGAAAGCGTTTATCCGCACCATCACGCTCGGTTCGACTTTGATGAAACAGCGATGCTCAATACAGCTAAATCATTTGCTGCAATCTTAATCGAATACGATTGTGTGAAATAAAACAAGCAACTATTCAATAAATCTCACATCCAAAGCCAGTAGAGAAAAAGCATTGCTTTTCTCTACTGGCTTTTATTATTTACAGGCTTTGATGAAATGCTTCTCTCAGTGACAGTTCTTGGAGCTGATGGGGCGATTGGCAACACATTCAACATCAACGGACAACGAGCGAGGAGGATTTTTGAACTTACCAACCAAGGTGGAATTTAAAAAGCTAGAGAAATTCATCATGAAACTAATGATTTCACCACCAAGCTTTTAAACAATGGCCCTTACCAAACCTTAAAAAAATTTTGAAAGAAAAAGGCATCAATGCCGGATATTGCCGTCAGCCAATGAAAGAGTTAAGTGAAGAAAAAAGTGAGATTACTAAGGAAATTGCAGCAAAATATTTTTAAATTTTACCAGTTATTATAGAAAGCTATTTGCAACGATAGAGAAAGAAAGTAGATATCAAAAAAGGAAGGAAAGCTAAAAGCTTTCCTTCCTTTTTTGATTCCTAAACAAAATTAGTAATGGCACTAAGTATAGAAGTAGATCAATCGTCCTCTAGGGAACCCAAAGAACACAAAACCTCAAAAATCCGTTACAAAATCACTTTGCATGAAAAGCGACTATTCCAAACTCATCTAAATAGTCTTTCAACACACTGACCTCTTGTGCTTTGTTTGCTAAAGCCACATGACCATCAGGGCGAACGAGGTACAAAGCATTTTGCTGGAATCCCGCCTTCTGCATTTTGGGCTCCCATGCAAATTCATGGACCTCAAGAGATTGCGCGTGGGCAAAGTCCATCAGTTCTTTGCTGGCTTGACCGTAAATATGGATTTGCCAATCAACAGATCGCAACGGAAAGAAATTGTCGCTGCCAGCTAGTTCGATCCACGGCAACCGCATGCCAGCAAAAACTTTTCCTGCTTTGCCTTTGCTAAGGGCACTTTTCCGGTAGTTAATGTGAATCTGAGATAAAATTTTAAAGCCGTTCTTTTTGGTAAGTGAGACTTTGAATAATGAAGGCAAAACGTATGGGATAAAAAATTTACGCAAAACCGTACCCGGAAGCTTTTGATTGATAATGGTTTGGAATGCTTTATCGGTCGTAGCGACTAATGTCCGCGCAAACGCAATCCGTTCTGTTTCGTACGTTTCCAATATGCTGTGAGCGGCTTTTTCTTTAATTACTGCTGCCAGTTTCCACGATAAATTGAATGCATCCCCGATGCCGGTATTCATGCCTTGTCCGCCTGCAGGACTATGGAGATGTCCTGCGTCTCCCAATATAAAGACGTGGCCTTTAGCAAAATGGTCACTTACGCGGTTATGGACGCGGTAAGTGGAAAACCAATTGACGCGCGAAGCAGTTACTTCGATTTTCTTTTCGATGTAATCGCTAATGTTGCTGTATTCAATTGCCATATTGTCATTGAATTCCTCCGGTACAACGCCGAGGATTCTTTTTGTGTATTTATTTCGGACGGACATATACAACATAAAGCCGTCATTATCCATATACATGTCCATCTTTTCCATTTCAACTTCCGATTTTTCGGTTTCTACATCAGCCACAAAGAATAATTGATCATACGTACCACCAGGAAATCCGAGGTCCAGCCCTTTTCGGACAGTACTACCCGCACCGTCACAACCGCATAGGTAAGCGAAATCAGCCGTTTCTTCCGGGTGACCTTCTTTTTTCAATACCGCATTTACGGTTTCTCCAGTGTCTGTAAAAGAAGATAATTCCGTATTCCATTCCACTTTGATTCCTAGTTTTTTTAGTTCATCAACGAGAATTTCTTCATGTTCATCTTGAGGCAAACTGAGGATAAAAGGAAACGGACTCAGCCCTTTGCCGAAATCATGAAATTTCAAATTAGCTTTGACTTCTTTTCCATCACTCAAATCTAACGACAAAATCGGTTGCCCTCTGCTGACGATTCTGTCGGACAAGCCCAGTTGCTGGTAATGCTCTAATATTCGCGCATGAACAGCCAGTGCACGTGACGCTGTACCGGTTCCGGATTTTTTTTCGATGATCCGAAAAGGGACGCCAAAATTTGCAAGGCTGTACGCAAGATCAAGTCCGGTTGGGCCGGCTCCTACGATTAATATTTGTGGTTTCACGATGAAGACCTCCTATTGAGTTGATCGGCTATTTACTGATGGAATTTCCAAGTTAAATTTAAAAGATAGCTAAAAACGAATATAGGGAAATTTATAAAAATGTCACAGCAATATTTTCTGTTTGATCTTGTTGGTGTAATGCAAGGTTGGTTGAGCAACGGATGAAACGAAATGCCGCAAGAAATATTATCTTGTATTTCTACTATATCCTTAATCGGTCCACTTCAAGCAAACAAGGTTTAAAATAAATCGTAAGTTAAAGACAATCCATAAGCAGCAAAGGAAAATCCTTTGTTTCTTTTTATTCTTCTTTTTTTATCTAATTTCCCATTTCTAGGAACTATTTACCTTCTTATTCGTAAAATAAGAAGGAAGTAAATTTATGGAGGTGATTTTATGTCAAAACCAGCGATGCAACTGGTCAATTTAAAAAAGACGATCGGTAAAAAACCGATTATCAAAGGACTGGATTTTGAAATAAAAGCAGGAGAAGTGTTTGGTTTTTTGGGGCCGAACGGAGCGGGCAAGACGACAACAATCCGTATGATGGTCGGCTTAATCGATATCACAGAAGGTGATGTGCTGATTGAAGGAAAAAGCATCAAAACGGATTTCAAAGGAGCCATCCAACATGTCGGGGCGATTGTTGAAAATCCGGAGATGTACCCATTTTTAAGCGGTTGGAACAACTTGAAACAATATGCGCGGATGGTTAACGGTGTCACAGAAGATCGCATGAAACAAGTAATTTCACTCGTAGGGTTGGAAAAAGCGATCCACGAAAAAGCGGGAAGGTATTCACTTGGAATGCGACAGCGTTTAGGGATTGCACAGGCTTTGCTTCACCGACCGTCAATTTTGATACTAGATGAGCCGACCAACGGACTGGATCCTTCGGGAATTCGGGAAATTCGCAAATACATACGTAATTTAGCTGAAAAAGAAAATGTCGCGGTTATCGTATCTAGTCATTTACTGACGGAAATTGAATTGATGTGCGATCGGATCGGCGTTATCAAAAACGGTGAATTGATTGCCATCGAAGCTGTCCGAGGCGTCGAAAACGAAGAGGCTTTAAAAGAAGTCTTTATCGAAGTTGAGCCACTTGAGCCTGCTAAAACTTATTTGGAAACGCAGTTGGCGAACAAAATCGGGGTGACAGCGAAGGAACTTTCTATATCGGTCAAACATGAAGAAATTCCTGCCATTTTAAAAAAGTTGATGGAACAGGGGGTTAGTATTTATGGCGTCCGGGTGCTGCAAGCCACTTTAGAAGATAAATTCTTTGACTTGATTGGAGAGAATACCATTGAGTAACTTCATGAACCTGATCTGGAACGAGCAAATCAAATTGTATGCCAAAAAATCGACTTGGATAATGTTCGCTGTGTTAGCAGTTATTGCTTTAGGCGGGGGACTTTTGACGAAATTTATGGATACTGAATCTAATTTTAAAGAATACGGGGAAAACTGGCAGGCGGAAGTGCAGGAAGAAAATGTACAGCTAGCAGCCGAAATGGAAGAAGATGAATTTCTGGAATTTTCCAATCCTATAATTATTGAAGAAAATAACTATTATTTGGAAAACAATATCAAACCCCAACCTTATGATGGCTGGGAATATGTGCTAGAAAATAGCTTCCTTTCTTCACTGATTAGCTTGTTCACCATTATTGTGGCAGCAGGCATCATTTCAAACGAATTTAAATGGGGAACAATCAAATTATTGCTGATCCGTCCGATTTCGCGGACGAAAATTCTATTTGCTAAGTATGCTTCGGTATTAATCTTCGCACTGTCGTTGCTGCTCTTCTTGCTTGTGGCCTCGTGGATTACAGGCGCATTGCTGTTCGGTCTAAATGGGTTGAATCCATCTATTGTTCAGCAACAAGCAGGTGGCTTCGCCCAAAATGGAGCATTGGGTGAAATTGTGCAGGCCTATGGATTGAGTCTGGTAACGCTTGTCATGATGGCGACTTTCGCATTCATGATTTCTGCTATTTTCAGAAGCAGCGGGATGGCAATCGGCTTGGCAATTTTCTTGATGATGGCAGGCAATGCGATTGTTGCGTTCCTGGCACAATACGAGTGGTCTAAATATATTTTGTTTGCCAATACGAACTTGGAGCAGTATATGGGGGGCGGCGAGCCGATGATCGAAGGAATGACGCTGACATTCTCGCTTGTCGTGCTATTGGTCTATTTCGCACTATTCTTAGGAGCGGCATGGACAGCATTCACAAAACGCGATATCGCAGGGCAATAAAGACGAATTTCAATTAAAGCAAGATTAAAAATTAGGAGGATGATTATGAAAAGAACAGTAGAAGTCGTATTAGGAATTATTGGTGCTTTAGTTTATGCACTTACCGCAGCATTAGGAGGATTTATGGTTTGGCTCCAAAACAATAGAGACATACTGGAAGAATCACTTAATGAAACAGCTGAACAAAATACGGAAATTGGCACGGGCGATGTGGAAGCAATGATTGATGCATTAGGTACAGGCGGCTGGTTACTCGCTATCGCTTCGGTTGTTGCCGTTATTTTAGGGATTGTGGCGATGGTCTTACTTAAGGGCAATAAAAAACCGATGGTGTCCGGAATTATCTTCATTGCGACAGCAGTGATCGTAGCGATTGTCACGGGCGGAGCTGGCATTATAGCAGGCATCTTTTATGTAATTGCCGGTATCATGTGTCTCGTCCGGAAACCTAAGCAAATGATTGAGGGATAAGTTAGGATGTAGAAATGGACGGTCCGGCATATGCAGTTGTATATGCCGGGCCGTCTTTTTATGTTAGGGGACTTGGTTCGTAACAAGCGAACATGAATTTGACTTTGACGCCAGCGGCAAAAAAAGGGAAGTACACTTAGCTGATGACGAAAATCGGGGATCTTGGCTTTTATAGAGCGCTTAAAGAATCTCTTGAAACGTCCGTAGACCATAAAGGGATTTTTACGTTTCATATGCAAATCCAGCTCTTTTGCCAAAGTTTGGAGAGTAAATATCCCGAAAAATGGAAAGTGAAAAAGGACACTCGGTTTTTCTAAATCAGCTTAACTTCCTGCTGGAATCAAAGCCGAAATAGCTATCCTAACCTCATACGGTCAAATAAGTAGCAAATAATATGATATACTTGAAAATATCGAAGAAAAATACTTGGCTAACGGTAAAAATTGAAAAATGCTTTTTTAATCATTTAAGAAAAAAGCGTGCAAACGTAAAAGGCTTACAGTCGGAAAAGTTGCTGCCATACAACAGCACTCAAATTCTCGGGGGCTTGTAAAATGTGGATCAGGCAACTTAAGAACGCGACATCACGTCGCGTTCTTAAGTCGCCTTTTGTTTTTTTTGCGCGTATGCTTTTTGAAATTTACCGCCATCGAATAAAGTTCGATGTTAGCCGTTGTTTTCTGATCGTAGAAGGGAGGTGTTTCAATGGAAAAGTGGGCACGTTTTCTTGAGGTGAACGCTTCTCGTATTTTAGAATTGACAATTGACCATGCCATACTTGTTTCGTTGGCAATTATCGTGGCGCTATTGATCGGCATCCCGCTCGGCATTTACTTGACCACGAACCAATACCTTGCAGACACAGTTCTTCAAATTGCTTCTATTACATTGACGATTCCCAGCATTGCACTTTTTGGTGTGATGATTCCTATCTTTTCTCTGATCAACCAGGGAATTGGATTTGTACCAGCTTTTGTAGCATTGGTATTGTATTCACAGCTGCCGATTATCCGTAATACCTATACGGGCATAAAGAATGTCAACCCGGAAATGCGTGATGCTGCCATCGGCATGGGCATGAAAACGCATCAGCGTTTGTTGCGTGTCGAGATTCCGAATGCATTGCCAGTTATTATGGCTGGTGTCCGGACCGCGGTTGTCATGAATATCGGAATAGCTGTCATCGCTTCTTACATAGGTGCTGGCGGTCTTGGCATTCTGATTACACAAGGGATCAGCAGAGGCGACAATTATTTGATCATCAGTGGCTCCATCGCTGTTGCGATACTTGCGATCATTGCGGATTCTATCTTACTATTGATTCAAAAACGTTTTACGATAAAAGGATTAGTCGATTAACTGCAGAGAGGTGAGTCTATGATTTCATTTAATCATGTAACAAAAAAGTACGGAGAAGATATAACAGCGATCAACGATGTTGATTTTACTGTTGAACAAGGGAAAATTGTCGTGTTGCTTGGCCCCTCAGGCTGTGGAAAAACAACATTGTTAAGAATGGTCAACCGGTTGGAGTCTATTTCAGAAGGCGAAATCATTATCGATAATGAAAACTCCAAGGATTTGAACCCCATTGAATTAAGAAGAAAAATCGGATATGTCATTCAAAGCAACGGGCTTTTCCCGAATATGACGATTGAAGAAAACGTTATGCTGGTTCCAGACCTTCTGGGGTGGAGCAAAAAAGACAAGCGGGAACGCTTCGAGTACTTGATGAATCTGATCGGACTGGATGTCAAAGATTACGGAAAGCGCTTTCCTCACGAATTGTCGGGCGGCCAGCAACAGCGCATCGGCGTGGTGCGCGCACTTGCCGCCGATCCTCCGGTTATGCTGATGGATGAACCGTTCGGCGCGCTTGACCCGATTATTCGCGACAAGATACAGGAAGAGTTTTTGCAAATCCAGCGTGAAGTGAAAAAGACGATTCTTTTTGTCAGCCACGATATCGACGAAGCGATCAAAATGGCGGATAAAATCGTGCTGTTGCGCGACGGTGAAATTATGCAATTCGATACGCCTTCGGAAATGTTGGCGCATCCGAAAAATGAATTTGTTTCCCAGTTTTTCGGCAAAGACCGTGCCATTAAGAGCTTAAGCTTGCATACGGTTGAAAATTTGAGGGAAGTCATCGGACTTGGTCCTGTTGATGAATCCGTCCAAGATACAAAAACGATCAATGTGCATCAGGATTTACGTAATACATTGTCAATGCTGTTGAACCAGGAAGCTGATCAAGTTATTGTAAAAGATGATCAAGGTGAAAGCATCGGAACGATTACAATCGATCTTGTCCAAAAATACCTGCATTTTGAAATAAAAGGGAAGATGTCCGTCTCCCAGGAAGGGTGATCCGGTGAATCGCAAAAAGTTGATAGGTAATATGGTAAGATACTCGCTTTATGCATTGGTCGCCGCATTTTTTATCTGGGCGATTTCCAATAACTATTTTGACTATATCTTCACTCAATCGGAAACATTTTTGGTGTTGTTGAGACAACATATTGTACTGGTGCTGGTTTCTTCACTACTCGCTATTTTAATAGCGGTGCCGGCCGGCATTCTCATCACCAGACCGAAATTCAAAAAAGCGGAATGGCTGGTTTCCAATGTCGTTAATTTGGGACAAACAATTCCCAGTCTGGCAGTCCTTGCGCTAATGATCAGTATTTTAGGCATTGGATTTCAAACAGCAGTTTTCGCGCTGTTCATTTATTCGATTCTGCCTATCTTCAGAAACACAGTGGCAGGCATTGACTCTATTGACAAGAACATGATCGATGCGGCAAAAGGGATGGGCATGAAACCACATCAGATTTTATTTCGCATCGAACTTCCCAATTCAGCTTACTCAATTCTTGCAGGTATCCGGACGGCTGTCGTATTGAATATTGGTACAGCGGCTCTTGCCTATGTAGTGGGTGCAGGTGGTCTTGGAGTTTGGATATTTACCGGAATTAACTTGTTTGATAACGGTTTCCTGATTTCTGGAGCCATACCGGTAACTCTATTGGCGATTCTGGCTGATTATATACTGCGTAAAGTGGAATATGTTGTTGTGCCAAAAGGATCAAGGCGTATTGAGAAAGCGTAGCGAAGAAAATAGGAGGTATCAGAATTTGTGATTAAATCACTCAAACTTATCCCTCTGCTGATCATCACGGTAATCCTGTCGGGCTGTTCGGGCTTTGGAGTTGCAGGAAAAGAAGTGACTGTAGGGGGCAAAAACTTTACTGAACAATATTTATTGTCAGAGATGACGGCTTTCTTATTAGTAGAAGAAGGATTCAAAGTCAACCAAATGAACAACCTGGGCAGCAGTGTTGTTCGCTCAGCACTAGAAAACGGTCAAGTGGACATGATGTGGGAATACACAGGAACGGCGCTCATCACTTATATGGGCGAAGAATCCATCGCTGATCCCGAGGCTGCTTTTCAAAAGGTGAAAGAAATTGATAGCGAAAACGACATCCACTGGATGAATATGTCGGGAGTCAACAACACCTATGCGCTCGTCATGAGAAGCGAGCAATCGGAAGAGCTCGGGATCAAATCCATTAGTGACCTGTCAGCCTATATTAATGATAATCCTGGTGAGTTAACGATGGCTGCCGATGCTGAATTTGCGAATCGTTCAGACGGCTTACCAGGGGTAGAAGAGACCTATGGCTTTGAATTCGGTTCCGGCCAAGTACGCCAAATGGATCTGGGTTTGACACAGCGGACGTTGAACAATGAACAGGTTGACGTTTCAGTAGCCTTTGAAACAGATGCCACTGTTAGAAGTTATGACCTAGTGGTATTGGAGGACGACAAACAATTCTTCCCTCCATACAGAGCAGCTGTGGCGATCAATCAAGAGGTATATGAAGAATATCCCGAAATTGAAGAAATCACAGCTCGTTTGGCAGAAAACTTAAACAGCGACATTATGAGAGAGTTGAATTATTTAGTTGACGTTGAAGGACAGAGTGTTTCAGTTGTTGCTTATGAGTGGCTTGTTGAAAATGGCTTTCTGGAAGAAGAGTAGGAACAACGAGAAGAGGAAAGAAACTCTTCTGAAATCCATCTGACGCAGGACGGGAATCCGTCACACCATGAGCAGATTGGCTGAGAAGGCGTATCCGGAGGGCCATAAAAAGTTCGTGTAACACAAAAGCAGATACTGGATTTCTCATAGAAAACGCACCAATCCTGAGTTGTAACCGGCTCTGGGATTGGTGCGTTTTTGCTTTTTCTGGCTTGTTGTGGTGTAACTTTTCTCCTAACACGGTGTCTAATGGACATAAGGGGGCAAAGATGATGAAATTCAAACTATTCTTTTTGGTTGTAGTTATACTTTTGGCAGCAACAGCTTGCTCTGAAGAACAAGGAGATGTGGTGGATAACAAAATCACGAATCCCGCAATAGAATATCCGGAAGAAATGCCTAAAGCGCCTCCAAATCTCAAAGTAGCGGTAGACGGAATTGAAGTTTCCGCTATTCTCGGCGCACATGCATGGAGCTATTTCGATGAAGAAGAGAATGCTCGGGTATCTGTTGAAGCAGAAACCATTTCTCCTTTAGAAATAGCCATGAATCAGAAAGCCCCTCCAGTAAATGAAATTGCAGTGATCGAGCTTAGATTTGAAAAAGAGCCCAACTCCTATGGTTTCTATATATGGGGATCAAAACATCGTATGAAAGGACCATACAGCAAAATCATACTTGACGAGTCCACCGGGAAAACGGTTTATGAAGTTGTCGCAGCTTGGGAACAAGGGACTGCGCATTATGTTTTTTCTTTAACAATTGAGTAGGATGCCTGCTGCTGAATTAGGGTGTTTGTATAGGAACCTTATGAACAGCTGATATGCAACATCGTCGGGTTTTAGTAGGATGCGCGTCTATATACGTTGAACTAATTATTTATAATGGGAACGAATAAAGATTCGGAGAAGGAAAAGTGGAAGTCGGCAAAAAACCAACTGCTCTTGTATCGTTATGCCGGTTTCATTGGAAAGATACTGCTCAAAGTTCTTTGGTCTATAGCTTTGCGACGAAGCTAGCGTAGCGATGCAGGAGCATATCTTTGCCCTTCGCCGTCTTACACTCTTTATTCTAAGCATCCTTGAGCAACAAGCCACCAAGATACGAAGCAAACCAGCGGAGGCTCCTATGAGAGCAGCGTAAGTGACATGGAAAGTGGAAGCCCTAGTTCGCGTTCGGTGCAAGCTCTTAGCAGCTGATTTGCGGAACATTAACAGGCCGGAATCACATATAGTTATAAATTAAGTTACATTCAGAAACCTGCTTTTTATAAACTTTAAAAGAAAATAGGCGAGCATACACTTTTTAGAAAAATGATAAATTCAAAAGGTTATTTCTTGCTGAATGTGGCTTACGTATTGTCGATTATCGAACTTCTTCTCTTTTTTTATCAGCTAAAAAATCACCTCAGCGCAAAAAGAGAAAGCTAACTATTTAGTGGAAATTCAAGGAAGGACGCAAGGGTAATTAGAACCCTCCGTCCTTCCTTTTTATAAGTTCTTCAAAAAAACTAGTTTTAATAGGAATAACTCATTGTCATTAATAAGTTTTCATAAGAATGCACGGGGGATCATTGAAAAAGAAATGTATTTAGGGTGTATTTATTAATAAACTGAAGGATTATTTTAAATTTTATGTTTTTTTAAAAATGGGTATAAAATAATGGGATATAAGTACATTTATAACTTTTTATTTTTCTTTATTTACCTAATTGCTCATTAATTTTTATTTTAATTAAAAAAATAGTGAATTACAGGTAGATAGAACTAAATAAATATGGTATAAATAAACAATGTAATCTGAATTACTCGATATATGAGAAAAATTAATTTTTTAAAAGTTTTCAAAAAAAACAAAATATTTAATAGGAAGCGACATTTTTCTAGCGAGGTATTCTGTTGGACTCTTTACAAAATAGTTCATAATTAACGAATTTTCAACGGGTGGTGGGAATCCATGAAATACATGCAGTATAAAAGTGTGATTGAGCGAGAACATAAAAAGTCTCTTAAAAAAGTGATGTATAGAATTTGCGTAGATGAACACTTAAACACTAATGAAGGCGCAAAAAAGTTGGGAATAGCAAAAGAACTCTTCGTTTATTGGCGGCATTACTATCGTTTCGATAAAAAGCAATTACTATTTGATGAAATAGCAAATGGCTTAACGACTTCAAAAAACCATTAGCTGATTGATTTGAAAAATCTTGATTTAAAAAGTCCCTCTTCATTTGAGCAAAAGGTTCGTTTGAGAGCTTAAAGGAAGCAATCAATCATTGAATTGATTAGCACAAATAGTCTTTGTAGCCACGTCGTTGGATTACCATCGAAAAAACGAAGCTGCTAGTGGTCGAAATGGGACAAGATGTCGGTTATAAACAGTAGAAACAAATCTGGAAATGGTAAGTCTATGCGGAATAAATGTTTAAAATATTAGCGAACCAGTTAAATTTTCTACTTTTTTTCGTGCGTCATGACTAGGTAAAAGACCTCAACTTCATTTCAGCTGACATATCGACTAACTAAGAAAAGAAATACAAAGGAGATAAAAGAAAATGCCCGAAAACCAGCTGGTTCCTTTAGAATCAATCACCTACTTTTTTACACGCTCAAAAGATGTGCATGAAGAAAACGGCACCCTGTTCGTTACGTTATTTGCCCGTTTAACGAGAGAGTTTACGAAAAGCGGTGGGCAAAAGAAAGTAGAATCTGTATGGGTCGATATAGAGGAAAAAAAGATGGAGCATGCGACCAAACAAATGATGGTCTTACCAAATTACATTCACCGATATAACATTTCGAAAGAAGTGTTTTGGGGGCTATTTAAAGTTTCTGCAGACTGTCGGAAAGAACTTTATTATGTAACACCTTTCTCAATCTTGAAGTAGGATTAAAAAACGATTTTCTTTAAGACAAATTGCACTTGTACAGTAGATAAAATATGCAAAACTTATTGAAAACAAAAGGAGGATATACATAATGGTTGTTATCACAAAAGGCTTTGTGAAAATGGGGAATGCGTCTACACGACGTCAGCTGACTTATGAGGAGTTCATTGAAAGTTACAAACAATACAAAGCCGAAAAAGCTAAACTAGCCGCTCAAGCTTAGTAAGTTCAGATCCATAGAAAACTGAAAAGGCGCTGTTATCCAACTGAGGCAGGTGTCTAGTCAGTTCAACCTTGTACGCCAATCTATTAAATGAGGATGTGGAAAAAGGAGTGAGTGCAGAATGGGGGCCATTGTAAAAGGAGGAAAAAGAGTCTGTAGACCTACCAGCATTCATCCGCAAACTTATGAGGAAATTAAATACAGAATATAATAGAGACAAAGCCAATCTGCACGTAAAGGCCGGGGAGGATATGACTCATGGTAAACAACAGCGACATAAAAAAACTGACAGATGAAGATGTATATTTTCTTCTCTATTTAAACAAAATCAAAGGATTGCCGTTTCATCAGTTAGAGGAAGAGTTTACTCTCAGTAGAGATTCTGTCGAAAAAATTATGGATGGCAGATCTCGAAACAAGTGCTATCTAGGTTACATGGCAATCGAAAAATACCTCAAAGAGACGGCATAATAAGTTAAGAAAGATTTATTGGCTTATTAAATGACCAAACGAAATACACATCTTTACTGTTTGCATGCGACAGCTTATAAAAAGCTGCTTGGATATAAAAAAGGAGAGAAGAGGTTGAGCAAGTACCTCTTCTCTCCTTTTTTGTTGGTAAAAATGAATGAATAGTTTCCACTTAGTTGGACAGAAAAAACAATAAGCACATTTACATTGATCAGACCACAAGAAAGTGTTCCGGAAATCTGGTGGTATGCGTGGTGTCAGGACGATGGCAGTGCCTTTCTTTCAAATGGGTGTAGTGTGGTTTTAGTAGAAAGTGGTCAAGAATTTTTACCTTAACCTAGAAGCAAACGAGTGATTTGAAAAGTATACGTCAATAATGTAAATTCATCATTCAACAATAGAAGATTTGCATATCGCCAGTTATCGAACGAATTAACTAACTGCAGAAGAATCCACCAAAAATAAAAATGAAAACAGGAGAAAGGGCAAACGCATGGTACCAAGCGTTTGCCCTTCTTTAGTAAGCCAACATCTTGGCCATGTAAATTTCATTTTGCGGTTCGTTGTGAATGATCATGGAGTTTCTGCGAATGCCTTCTGATTCGTAACCATTTTTTTCGTAAAGCGTTCGAGCTGGAACATTTGCCTCTAAAACAGTGAGTTCAAGTCTACTGATGGCTTTTGTGATTGCCCATTCCTCTGCTTTCTGAAGAAGCGAGGATGCGATTCCTTTGCCTTGCGAATTTGCTTGAATGGCAAGGCGCAGTTCAGCGCGATGCGTGGCTCGTTTGGCATCATTGCCCTTGACCATCAAGTAGCCAACGTGCTGTCCATTTAGAATAGCAAGAAAGATGATCGAATGGCCGCTTTGCTTCCACTCAATAATTTGCTTTCTCACTTTTTGTGTCGACAGTGCGCGCTCCTCTTTTCCGTACAGTAAAAAGTCTGATTCTCCTTCGATGCTTTTCTGTAAATCTGCGAGAAAACGGGCATCACCGTGTCCGGCAGAGCGTATGAGTAAGATGTCTTCATTGTTTTTGATTGCTTCTTTTTTATTCAAAAGATCTATCCTCTCAAAAATGACATAGCGATTAGGTTCAACGTGATTGACGGTGTAGCCTGCATCTGTCCAGGCCTGAAAATGCTTAGCGGGTGCTTTCGTCTTTTTCCACCAGCTGTGATTGAGGTAAGCACTATGAGGGAGATTTTGCCCCATAATCTTTTCGATTTCAGTAAAATGTAATGTAATAGTCGGGTTTGTTGATGTTGAAAAATAGTCTGCTAATGGGATATATTTCTTTTCTAATGTCGTGTTCATTGAGTTAAATTCCTTTCGATTGACATATTTTTAGGTAATGGAATTACAACATTCGATAATATTTTTTACTTCATCCGCATAAAAAAGCGGCTTGTGGTTTATGCTTTTTATCGCTTGATCAAATAATCGCTGCCTTTTTTAAAAAGGGTAATAATGCTGTCAAGAAATGAATATTTCTTTGGCGATACGCAGTTTTTTGCCCCCTCTACAGTATTCAGTCTTTCTACCACATAAATTTCATGCAGCAAGCTTTTAAAAGCCTTTTCTCTCGATAGTGCTTTTGAAACGGCTGTGTTTCACTAGAAAACTTCTTGAATGATAAAAAATGCGAACTGCTAGTAGGCGGTTCCTAAGCCCCCGCTCACCTCTACTTTTGATTCTCATAAAAACTTTTCGAAATCCCAATAGATGGTGTTTGTAAGACACGATATTCGCACAGCAGGTAACTCATCATGGTAAAAAGAAATGCCTTGCTGTTCGTCTTGTTATATGATTTTTAACATTCTTTGAAATAATCAATACAACCATCTTCATGTCGAAATTTTTTCTATTTGTCTAAATCGTGCCTTAATATCCATTAGCATTTAATAGACATAGACCTTATATACCCACTATTCTTATTTTTATTTACATATTTTAAAATTGATAGACCTTTATACACTAAATTCTTCGTTTTTTTGGAATAGAAGTAGGGAATGAAGGTTCTTAAATTCAAGCAGTAGACTCAAAAAAAAGTCAGATAAAGCATATCTTCTGAGCGGAACTTATCAACAAGTGGGTGGTCCGAGTTGGACAAAGGAATTTGACAAGTTAGCGAAGTGCAAGTAAATAATTAAGAAAATTGGCATAAGGATTTTGTCTCTCGTTCTCGGAGAAAAGGAATTGAGAAAAGTATTGTAGGCGACGCAATCGTGCAAAGATAATCCGAATTAGTAGGTGCATCTGTGTAAAAAGATGGAGGTATTATAGATTTGTTCGGATGCAGAGGGTTAGTGGTATATTCAGCATACGACTTTGAAACCGATTGGACTGTATAAAATGAAGCTAGTTATCACCGCAAATTATACAAGGATCATCAGAAAGGATAGACAGTAAATGTTCTTTTTTACTATTTAACATTTTCTGAAAAGCGTATTCTTTTTCATGTATACTCTGGTTAAAGTCCAACGGTATAGGAGATATGGATGTCGGTTGGCGTTTGTCAAAAATGAAATTCGTTTTCCAGATGAACATGAATCGAGAAACAGAAGCTAGTTGAATGGATGTGATCCACAGAGCCTGTAAATTCCGTCTCTATCCTGACCAGGAATTGCAGATGGCCAAAAGATTCGACTGTTTTCGTTGGCTACTAAAAACAACAGTCGAGAAGCCCCCACTTCAAACAACCGGCGATGGCGTTATGTAGCGGGTAGTTTACTACGAACTGGATAAATATCACAGGAGATGTTACGCTTACTTTAGATATTTTGAAAAAACTGAATATAAAACACTGGGGGAGTCTTTTAAGACTGAGACGGAGAAATCCGGACCCTTTGAACCTGATCTAGTTGAAACTAGCGTAGGGAAGTGGTCACTATATGTTGTATCAACACATAAGATATAGTCAAAACCACTCCGTCGCTGGAGTGGTTTTTTATGCTTAAGGATTTAGATTGGAGGAGTAAATATATGGAGAATAATAAGCTGCATATTATTTCAACAGGAAAGCAAAAGCCGGAACTATTAGCAGATATTGTCGGTAGGATTCATCCTTACATCGATTGCATACATCTTCGTGAAAAAACGAAAACAGCAAAAGAAATATATAAAATGGTCGAGCTTTTAATAGATCAACAAGTTCCTCTTTCAAAAATAGTGATTAATGACAGGGCGGATGTTGCCTATGTTTCAAATGCAAAAGGAGTTCAATTAGCCTATCATTCGCTACCTGTCGAAATTGTAAAAAGAAAATTTTCGAATTTAACAGTTGGCTGTTCCGTTCATTCTATTGAAGAAGCTCAAATGGCCGAGCAACAAGGAGCGGATTATCTAATTTTTGGCCATGTGTATTCGACTCAATCAAAACCAGGGCTACGTCCAAAAGGGATAGATCAGTTAAGGTCCGTTTCTGAATCAGTTTCAATCCCAGTCATTGCGATTGGTGGAATAATGCCGGCGAATATTAAAGATGTTATCAAAGCAGGAACACAAGGAGTCGCTATAATGTCAGGGATATTAGAAGCAAAAGACCCCTTTGAGACGGTACAGCAATATCGGTCCTATTTGTCTAGCTAACGTTTTTTACTTAAGCGGTTAAAGGAGGATTTTAATGAATAAAACTTATGATGCCATTGTAGTCGGCGGCGGCGTCAATGGCGGGGCAATAGCATATAATTTGGCGAAAAGAGGGATGGAAGTCTTATTGCTGGAAAAAGACAGGCTTGTAAGTAAAGCATCCGGAGCTGCAGCAGGGATGCTGGGCGCCCAAGCGGAGCTGGATGGAAAGGGTCCACTTTTTCAATTGGCTAGGGCGAGCAGGACGATGTTTAGTAACTTAGCGGATGAACTGAAAATGGCGAGCGGAATTGATATTGAACTTGTGAATAAGGGAATGCTGAGACTCGCCTTAACTGATGATGAGCAACAGGAATACCATCGGATCATTGAGGCCCATAGACAGAACGGCGAGCTAGCAGAATGGCTCACCGGCGAGGAAGTAAGAAAAAGAGAGCCAGCATTGTCTAGTGAGATAATTGGTGCAATGTATCTCGAAAAAGATGGCCAAGTAGCAGCCCATCAGCTGGCTTTGGGGTTTTTAAAATCTGCATCAGCACTCGGATCTGTAATTAAAGAATATGTAGAAGTTCATTCCTTTCATTTTTCAAACGGAAAAATTACTGGGATCGCTACGAATGAAGGCGATTTTTTAAGTGACAGTGTAGTAGTAACGGGCGGAGCTTGGAGCGAAAAGTTGCTGATGGAAACGGGCTTACAGCTTAAAACCTATCCTGTGAAGGGCGAATGTTTTTCTGTACGGACAGAAGCCTCTTTATTGTCCAGCACAATTTTTACAAATGACTGCTATCTTGTTCCAAAAAAAGGAGGAAGGATCATAGTAGGGGCAACCGTCATACCGAATACATTCAATCAACAAGTGACTGTAGAAGGGGTTTCTTTATTGATGGAGAATGCAAAAAAACTGGTACCTTCCATAGCACAAGCTGAGTGGGAAGGAGCTTGGGCTGGAATTCGACCGCAGACTGCTGATGGCCTGCCTTACTTGGGTGAACATCCCGGTTATAGAGGTTTGTTCATAGCAACAGGTCATTTTCGAAACGGAATTTTGCTGGCGCCAATTACCGGAGAGGTGATGGCTGATTTGGTTGAAGGAAAATCTCCTCCAATTGATATATCTTCTTTTCGTGTGGATCGATCAATCAGAAAAACCAATCTAATCATGAGGTGAAGAAAATGAAATTGACGGTTAATGGGGATCAAGTAGAAATACCAAATACAGTGAAAACAGTGACTGGACTGCTGCAGTACTTAGAATTGAACCAGAAAGTAATCATCGTTGAAAAAAATGCTGAAATATTGGGGAAAGCGAAACATACAGAAACTCTGATTTGTCATGGGGATAAAATCGAATTAGTACATTTTGTAGGAGGTGGATGAACATGTTAAGAATAGGTGATTATGAATTTTCATCCAGACTATTGCTGGGCACTGGTAAGTATCCTGATTTTGATATACAAAAAGAAGCAGTAGCTGTTTCGGGTACAGAAATTCTGACATTCTCAGTTCGACGGATGAATATATTTGAAGCCAGCCAGCCTAATTTTCTGGAAAATTTAGATATTGCAAAGTACACATTACTTCCAAATACAGCCGGAGCCAAGACTGCAGAAGAAGCAGTCCGGACTGCCAAATTAGCGAAGGCATCAGGTCTTTGTGACATGATTAAAGTTGAAGTGATCGGTTGCCAAAAAACGTTGCTTCCGGATCCAATTGAAACATTAAAAGCATCAGAAGAGCTACTAAAAGAAGGGTTTACGGTCTTGCCATACACATCAGATGATGTTTTATTGGCAAGACGTCTCGAAGAATTAGGCTGCCACGCCATCATGCCGGGTGCATCTCCTATTGGCTCTGGCCAGGGAATCATCAATCCGTTAAACCTTTCTTTCATCATTGAACAGACAAGTGTTCCTGTTATTATCGATGCCGGAATCGGTACACCTTCTGACGCTGCTATTGCAATGGAAATGGGAGCGTCAGGTGTCTTGCTGAATACAGCTGTGTCCGGGGCAAAAGATCCCGTGAAAATGGCCAAAGCTATGAGGCTTTCAATCGAAGCAGGGAGGCTGGGATTTGAAGCAGGACGAATCCCGAAAAAACGATACGCTACTGCCAGTAGTCCGGTTGAAGGGATGAGCATCAGTTGAATGGACGATACTCACGACAAGAGCTTTTTGAACCAATAGGAAAAGAAGGACAAGCGAAATTGAGAAACAAGCATGTGTTGGTGATCGGTGCTGGCGCATTGGGAACTGGCTGTGCTGAAATGCTTGTGCGGGCAGGTATAGGCAAAATAACCATTGCGGACCGGGATTATGTAGAGTGGAGCAACCTTCAGCGCCAGCAGCTTTACACTGAAGAGGAAGCAAAGCAGCGAACTCCTAAAGCAATAGCAGCTAAAAAACGCTTAACGCTCATCAACTCCAAAGTGGAAGTCCGCTGTCATGTCATGGATGTCTCGGTCGAAGAAATGGAACAGCTCGTGGTGGGCGTTGATCTGATTCTCGATGCTAGCGATAATTTTGATATCCGAATGATTATTAATGATATTTCTCAAAAACATCGGGTTCCTTGGATTTACGGCGCATGTGTTGGAAGTTACGGAATCAGTTATACGATTATTCCAGGTGAAACACCGTGTCTAAACTGCCTACTGGAAAATATACCGATGGGCGGCGTTACATGTGATACGGTGGGGATTATCAGCCCCGCTGTCCAAATGGTCGTGTCTTTTCAAATTTCAGAAGCATTGAAAATTTTGGTCGAAGATACACTTAATTTAAGAAACAAACTGGTATCTTTCGATCTTTGGAAAAACCAACATTCATCTATTAACGTTGATAAGGTTAAAAAAGAAGATTGCCCATCTTGTGGATCGAATCGTTCCTATCCATATCTTGCTTTCTCAAATCAAATAAAAACTGCTGTTTTATGTGGGAGGGATACGGTTCAAATCCGTCCTTCTGAACCGATAGCTAGAGACTTGGAAAGCTTGGATAAAGTTTTATCCAAACAAAAAGGAAAAGTTTCACGCAATCCATATTTGTTATCTTTTTCGATAGAAGAACACCGGCTTGTTATTTTTAAGGATGGCCGAGTGTTAGTTCACGGGACGAAAAGCATTTCTGAAGCCAAAACTTTGTATCGCCGCTACTTTAGTTAATTTGTCCATATCGTGCTGTTAAACTAAATGAGTCTCAAAAGTCGACATAAACTAACCGGAGACTAGTACATTAAACAACCTATGAAAACGAATGTGTCTACTTTCATTGCTCAAGTGAATCAATTTCATAATGTCCATTTTTATAAAATAAGAGAAGGCCGAATGGGCGTAATCATTCGATAAAACTTGTCAGTCTCCTGCTGGGCTTGTTTTTCATCTTGCTGCCAAGCTTCTATCCAATACTAGGAGGGGTCTTCGGTAATTTCTTGAATTTGCAAGCAGTGATCAGTACAAACAAAAACCACCTGCATTCTATCTATAAAGATGAAATACAGGTGGTTTTAATTTGTTAGAAAATCTTGATTTTATCTTTTTTATGGATGTCTTCCGTGCCAGCATCCAAGGCAGTCTTGTAATACATGGCTTTATGTTCGATGACTTCCATAGTTTTCTTTAGTTCTTCCATCTGTGCTTTTACAATCTCTTTTCGTTCCATAAACATGTCAAATCTTTTCTGAAGCGTCGAATCTCCATCAGAACACCAATCAATGAAATGTTTGATTTCTTTAATCGGCATGCCGGTAGCTTTCAGGCACTCGACTATTTTTAAGGCAGCAATATCGGATTCTTTAAACAAGCGGGTGCCGCTGTCAGTCCGTTCTACAAAAGGCATTAGCCCTTCTTTATCATAGTAGCGCAAAGCATATACAGAGAGATTCAATTCTTTTGCAACTTCACTGATGGAATAGGTGGTCATGTTTTTTTTCTCCTTTTTCTTATCTAAACATCGAGCAAACTCTATGCAATGCGGAAATTTTATCATGGCATTTATGGATTGTCAAAGCTGCATCCGGAAGACCTCAAAAGATCTTATCGCTTGCCCTAGAGTTAACTAGAAGGAGTACGATTGGGTTGCAAAGGGAACGGTGCAAATAGAGATAAATGGAGCTTTCGTTTTGCTCTATATAAGCACGTTCTCTTGAAAATGATAAATTCCAGGAGGTTTTTCTATGTTAACTGTTAAAGCACGGGCTATTGATGGTCCGGATCAATCATTTCGAGCGGCGGAAATTGAGCGGCGTGACCTTGATTCCAATGATGTACTGATTGATATCAAATATGCGGGCATTTGCCATTCGGATATCCATACAGCCCACGGAGAATGGGGTCCAGTGGATTATCCCCTCGTACCTGGACATGAGATTGCGGGAATCGTTAAGGAAGTAGGACCAGAGGTTACAAAGTACAAAGTAGGCGACCGAGTAGGGGTCGGATGTATGGTTGGCTCTTGCGGCGAGTGTAAAAATTGCCAGAACGGGGAGGAACAATACTGCCTTAAAGGCATGGTCCCTACCTATGCTGGAGTTGATAAATACGGCGAGCCCACCCAAGGCGGCTACTCAACTCACATTGTAGTGGTCGAGGATTTCGTTGTCCGAATTCCGGATAGCATCGGGCTTGACGCTGCAGCCCCATTGCTTTGTGCGGGGATCACGACATTTTCTCCGTTGAATCATTGGAATGCAGGGCCAGGCAAGAAAGTAGCGGTCGTTGGGATGGGCGGACTTGGCCATATGGCTGTTCAAATTGCCCACGCGATGGGAGCGGAAGTGACTGTCTTGTCTCAGTCTTTGAAGAAAAAAGAAGACGGTCTGGCATTAGGTGCAGATGATTACTATGCCACAAGTGACCCGGAAACATTTGAGAAACTTGCTGGAAATTTTGATTTAATCATCAACACGGTCAGTGCAAAAATCAACTTGGATGCTTATTTGGGGCTGATTGCTCTTGATGGCACTATGGTAAACCTCGGGGCTCCTGCAGAACCGCTGCCAGTAAGTGTGATGAATTTGATCGGCCATCGCCGTTCATTTGCAGGTTCACTAATCGGAGGCATCCGGGAAACTCAGGAAATGCTGGATTTCTGTGCAGAACACAACATTGCGCCTAAGATTGAAGTAGTTTCGGCCGACGGGATTGACGAGGCCTATGACCGCGTTTTGGCTTCAGATGTGAAGTATCGATTCGTGATAGATATCAGCACGTTGTAAAAGGTATGTGTGATAAGTTCGGATGATAAATAGAAGATGCCTTAAAAGCTTAGCTTTTAAGGCATCTTTTTTGCGTATATAAGGTGAAATAAAGAAATCGGCTTTTCTACACCGCTTCACCCAATCTATATAATCTTTAAGTTTACCGGCTGAGCTGAAAAGCATCGGTTTTTTTTCACAAACGCTTGTTTAAGCATACCCAATAAGGAACAGTAAACCACAATATATGAAGGCACCTAAAAAAGAAAACAGTAGGAAGTGTATAATACAAAATAAGATTGAGAAGTGATGAAAAAGAAATGTGATGCGAAAGGAATTGAGAAGGTTGAAAACCGAACCAACATTTCCAAATACCATAAAGACAGTGGAAGAACTTCGGGAAATCACCGGCAATCCGAGTGAACTCGTGAATAATAAAGTCATTTCATACGTGGATGAACATTGCAGAGATTTTATCGAGAAATCACCATTCCTCACCATATCAACAGCGGATGAATTCGGATTGTGCGATGTGTCGCCGCGTGGAGACAGTGCCGGTTTTGTGCATGTGATGAATGACAAGCAGTTGATCATTCCTGAAAGACCGGGTAATAAACGGATGGACTCTATGCGGAATATCTTATCGAATCCAAATGTCGGGTTGTTGTTTCTAATCCCGGGACTGGGTGAGACCTTGCGTATTAATGGAAAAGCTAGCGTCATTCACGATGAAGAACTGCTAGATAAAATGGCGGTTAATGGAAAAAAGCCGCTCCTGGGCATTGGTGTGGAGGTGGAAGAATGCTTTATTCATTGCGCCAAGGCGTTCCGGCGGTCAGAGCTATGGAATCCTGAGGTATGGGCAAATAAAGAGGGACTTCCAAAAGGCGCGAAGATTCTAGCAGCTCATGCGAAAGTGCCGAATGCTGATGAAGAGGCGATTGGCAAACTTCTGGAGAAGAGCTATCGAGAAAATTTGTATTAAAAGTGGTGAGAATAGGAGAACAATGCGAAGAACCTAAATAGCTAATTGCCAAATTTTAGTGACTATATACTTGTTTAACTTCAAAGAAAGAGGGAATCAGGAACTATAAGGGATTAAAATGGGAATTACATACATAAGAGAGAGTTAAATTTGTCCCTTAAATTAACGGAATGGAAGTGTTTACATGTTGAAAAAAGCGATACCTGTCTCCTTGGTTACCATGCTAGCGGTAGCAGGCGCAACCCCGACTTTGGCAGCGGATATGAGCGCGGCCGATGTGCTGCAAAAATCCAATGAGGCAATGTCTTCTCTGGATAGTTACTCCAGCAAGACGATGATGGAGATGACGATGCCCGACATTGCAACTGGAGAATCCATCACAGTCCCAATCCATACGGAGGAAGACGTGACATTCAATCCTTTTGCCATGCACCAGACGGTCACCACTTCTACACCTAACGGGGAAGAAGAAACAGTGGAATCCTATTGGACAGAAGAAGGATTTTACCAGGAAGATCCAATGGAAGGTTGGGTGAAATTGCCGAGTGAACTTTCCGAGGGCTTGGATGAACTTATGGCCATGACGACTGCTGGCGACCAAGTTGCCCAGGCAGAAGCACTTGGAGAAGATATGACGGTAAAAGATACAGGAGATGCGTATCAGTTAAGCTATGAAGGTGATGGAGAAGCTTTGATGGAAGCTGTTCTTGCTTCATTCGAATCCATGATGGGCGAAGAAGATGCATCGATGTCAATGGAAGGAATGATGGAAGAAATTAATTTCAATGACATCAACTATGAAATGACTGTTGAGAAAGAAACTTTTCACCTGACGGAAATGTCCATGTATATCGATATGGATATCTCAGCAGAAGGTGAAAGCTTGAATTTGGTCCAAAGCATGGACATGTCTATCAGTAACTTTAACGGAGTAGAACCCATTACAGTGCCGGAAGACGTTTTAAATGGTGCGGTTCCGCTTGAAGGAATCGGTGAAGAAGGCGGAGAATTGCCGGACACGGCAAGCAATGATCCATTATTTGCTTTTGCAGGTATGGGATTGGCTGCATTAGGTGCTGGGATGCTATTCTTTAGAAGACGCTCGATTACTCAATAGAAAAACAAAAAACCGTATCTCTGAATACGGTTTTTTTCTATGCAACTGTTGGTTCGATTTGAAAGAGAGGTGCAAGTCGGCTCCATGTATAAATTATACTTAACCATTCTTTTTGTGGGTCTGGCGATAATGGGCTTTTATGGTTTCCAATGGTGGCAAAGTTCTCAAGCAACTCAGACGGTTTCATTGGCTGAAATTGAAGGCTGGACCAATGCCGAACGAGAAGAGGTTGCAGAATCTGTCCAGCCGGCCCTGAAAAATTCTGCTGAAACGGTTCAAGAACCGTCAGCCCTCATGAGTGACAAGATGGACCAATATCAACCAGGAGAAGAAATCGGGCGGCTTGTAGTTCCTTCCATTGAAAAAGGATACCCAACTTATTGGGGAGCGGATGAAGCAACACTGGACCAAGGAGTCGGGATGTATGTCAGTGAATGGACGGCTACTCCTGACCAAAAGCGGCATACGGTCTTGAGTGGCCATCGAAACACTGTTTTCACGGGATTGGATAATGTGAAAAAAGGCGCCGAGATATTCCTGGAGTATGCAGGCAAGCGTTATGAATATAAGGTTGAAGAGATGTGGGTGACCGATGCCGACGACCGAACCGTTATTGTCGATAAAAATGAAGCCACACTGACGTTAACAACTTGCTATCCGTTTAATTACATTGGGTATGCACCGGAACGGTATATCATTCAAGGGCAACTTGTTCAGATTCAAGAGATATAAAAAGTTTATTCAATAAGGATGATGGAATATCGCCCCAATGTTGCGGATCCGAAGAAAAAGGTTTGTCGCTTTAATCATGATAGTTAAACAAAAAAAGGATACTGACGTGTTCAATGTCAGTATCCTTTAATGCTAGATGATTTAGTTTTCAGGCCAGCTTGTGTGCGTTACTCTACTACCCGTAAATGTGAATACGGTTTTTACCTTCTCTCTTAGCTGCATATAAAGCTTCATCCGCTGTTCTAATAGTCTCTTCTATATTGATCGAATTGGAAGCTTCCCAAAATGCGGCTCCTATGCTGCAACTGACAGAAGCCGTCTGTCCATCGAGTAGGTAGGGCTTGTTAATGGATGAAATAATTCTTTCTCCAACCACTTTTCCTCTTTTGGCTAGATTTTCTTTCCCCGCCGGTAAGACAACAATAAATTCATCACCGCCCACTCTGGAAATCATTTCTCCTTCTCTGACAATTTTCTTCAGCCGCTGAGCTACTTGAATAAGAAGTTCGTCGCCTGAATTATGGCCCAATGTGTCATTAATCATCTTAAATCCATCTAGGTCTATATATAAGACAATGGCCATTTTATGTTCTTGGACAAATTCGCGCAAGTAAAAATCCAGTGCATATCGATTTGCTAAGCCTGTAAGTTCATCCCGTTTAGCTACTTCCTTCATCTCCACTAAAGCTGATTCTGTATGGGTAAGATCCGAAACCAGCTTTCTTAACGAAAGGGATAAGGTTTCCAATTCCGATGTTCCTCTATAGAGTGGGATCTGAACGAGTTCGCCAACTCTCAGGCGGTCGGCCGCATGTGCGATATTTTTTAATGGAGAAGCCAGCCTTCCTGCAAGAAGCCAGCCGAGAATAGCGAAAAACACAACAAAGATCAATCCAGATACCAAGAAGAACAGTAACAGTTCTTTTGTTGATGCATAAGCAACTTCTACCGGTTGTCTGACTAAAATCGTCCATCCCAAACCCGGATACTCCTTATAGCCATTTTCCATCATGTAGCCAGTTACGTACTCTTTTCCGTTCGGCCATGTTTCGATGATCGATCCATTTTGATTGGTTCGAGCGAGCTCTATGCTCTCCAAGCCTAAAGGTTTTCCCAACAAGTCATCGGGACCTAAAATGACGACATCATCTATTTTACTAACAATCAAAAATTCAATGCTGTCCCGATTTTTCAGCGAATCGAGCATAGAAGCCTCAATTTCTTCTACCCACTCCCAGCTCAAGTGAGTCGCTAAGACACCCATAAAATCGTTGTTGTCGTCGTAAATCGGTGTGCTGATATCGACGAACTTCATTGCTTCCCCGGTCGGGTTGGGCAATAGGTCAGCAAGCAGCACGGCTTCATGGACATCCCCAATGAAAGTTTTTTCCAAGGCTTCTGAATAAACGGGGCGTTCGGAAATATCAACTCCTTTAAGAATTGAGTCTGTAGACGCAATGACTGTGCCATCTTGATCAGTAAGGCCAATCCATGAAAAGGCGGGGAAAGTCGACTGTGTCTGGTTGAGCATAGTTCCAATTTTTTGTTCATCCTCCAGCTGCCTAATGTCTGACAAACTGCTGAGCATAATGGTTTCGCCGTATCTGGACCACATATACTGATCCAAATTATTCTCCATCAAATAGGCAGCTTCACTAAGTGAATTTCCAATTTCAACCTCGACCTGTTTGATCGAGCGCTCTCCATAAACAATACCGAAGATAAAAATCAATAAAATAGTAGTGCCGGCAAAAATAATGGATAGTTGCGTCCGAAGACTTAACGAAAAACGCATGACTCTTCCTCCAAAGTTCTCAAAAATTAACGTTCTGTAATAATGGGCGTTCGAAAAAGCCGTTAGCGTATGTGGAAATTTTGACCACAGAAAACCCAGTTGAAAAGCTGTGGGTACATAGGATAAAGACTTACCGAGTCTTTGAATCTTTATCCCGCATTTGACGAAGCAACTAGCATATAGCGGGTTTTCTATAAAATCGCACTTTACTTCCAGCGCGGAAGTAAACTTAGTCCTGTAAATAAAGTTTCACTCTGTTAACGCGAGAAATCAAAAGTAGAAATAGATGCTTCTTCTCGAATGCGTAGTGAAGTGATCTATATAGACCGTCATCTTACCATAATATAGTATATATTAACTAACATTTATAGGAATACTTCAAATTAGTACATTAATTTGAAGAAGAGAGAGCGTAAAATATCTTGTGTGAATGAATAAATAGAAAAAGGAAGATCTTTTCTTGTGGGATTGAGTCGCCGTAACAAAATTTGGCTTTTTTTGATTTTCCAATTTAAAATCTACAACCTGAAATTTTCCATACGCTTGAAGAGAGAGGCTCTTTTTAGGAAATGTTAAAACTTTTAGTTAGGTACCTAAAAGAAAAAATTAGTGACTCGTTATTAATAAAACTGAAAATGGTAAAAAAAAACAAAAAAATAATTAAGAATGTTTAGATAAATAATAGCGGGGAATGCAACAAAAGTAACCTCATTACTAGTGGATTACATAATTATGAAATTTATTGCAGATCCGTATCACGTTTTAAATAGCCATTTCTAATCGGTTTAAAAGAAATTGATGAAAATGTGATCTGTATTTATCTTTTATGCGTTTAGTAGTAGCAAGGTTATTCACAAAGTCGTCAAAGAAACAAAAAAACAAGGAGGAATTTGAACATGAATTGGAAACAAGCGAAGAAAACCGTAGTAGCCGTACCATTGAGCGCAGTATTATTAGCATCAGCTGGATTAGGAACAGTGAGTGCATCGACAGGAAGCACGCAAATCCCTGAGGTGGCACCGACAGTTGATACACCAGCAGCACAATTACGTTTAGATATCAGTAATTTATTTTCTACGCATTTCATTTATCAAACAGAAGTAGCGCTTCTGTCTTACCATGAAGCAAAAGAAGGCGGGCCGACTGGTGAAGGACTTGAAGCGGCACAAGAGCAACTCGTAGCAAATGGCGGCGATCTGACGGAAGCTATCAAATCCGTGTATGGTCAAGAAGCAGCGGATGCTTTCGATAAAATTTTCGATACGCAATACGATGACAGCGCTGGTTATGGTGCAGCTGTAGCAAGTGGAGATCAAGAACAAATCGATCAAATCAAAAAGGATTTGCTTGAGACATTCCCGACAGACTTAGGAACTCTCTTGAGTGAAGCAACTGGCGGAAATCTTCCAAAAGATACCGCAATTTCAGTTCTTCAAGAACATGAAAAAGACGTGATGCAATTCCTTGATAATTCAGTTGAAGGGGATTTCGAGGAAGCCTATGCGGAATTCAACGAAGGCTATGAGCGGATGTTCACGGTCGGTACAGCATTATCGAGTGCGATTGTGAAACAAATGCCAGAAAAATTCGAAAATACGAAAGCTGTCACACCAGCTGCTGATTTAAGAGCAACGTTCAGCCAGCTACTTGGAGAACACTTCTATTATCAGACAGCTACTTCTATTGAAGCGTATAAAGCTGCTACAGGCGAAGGCGGAGAAGCTTTTGAAGTAGTCGGTGAGATGCAAGAAGCAAATGCGGTCGAAATGGCAGCTGCTGTGGAATCTCTTTACGGTAAAGAATCTGCTGACGCATTTAACGAAATCTTTTCAACACAGTACGAAGACAGTGAAGCACTTGGCAAAGCAGTAGCCGAGGGCAACACGGAAAAAGTAAATGAAATTACGGATGAATTGCTGAACACATTTGCGGTTGATTTAGGAACTGTACTGAGCGATGCAACAGGCGGGAAACTTCCGAAAGAAACAGTAATTAGTGTTCTACAACAGCACGAACAAAGCACAATTGACATTTTGAACAGCTATGCGGAAGGTGATTATCAAGCAGTTTATGAAACCTTTACAGAAGGTCATGCATTGATGTTCACAATCGGTCAAGCTTTGTCAGGTGCAATCGTGCAACAAATGCCTGAAGAATTTGCTGCAGCACCAGGAATGCCGGAAACAGGCATGGGCGGCATGGCTGATTCAGGAACGATGAACTGGATGCTAGTGACGTTCCCATTGTTGGCACTTGCAGGTGCTTTGGTTTTCACAAGAAGAAAAGCATTGAAAGAATAAGTGAATAAGTAGAGAGGGGAATGGTTTCCTCTCTTTATTTTTCTATAAAAGGAGCGACTTTAATGACTTCAATGATCAAAAAAACCTTCCTCATTTATATCCTCTTTCTTTTTACTACCCTCAGTGGCAGTCTAATTCAGGCTACCGAGTCTTCACCTTCAGAAGGCGATCTTGCTTTTCAGCAAATGAAAGAACAAATTATACGAGAAAATAACATTGTTGAAAAAACAGTAGAGCAAAAAGAGCGGCAAAGTAATGCTATTGAAAAAACGGCGGAGCAAAAAATACAACAAAAAACTCAGTCTATCCAGGAAGCTTCTCTTTTAAAAGAACAAAAAGCAACTGAAAAACAATTGGGCATCACTCCTGCATTGATTGAAATCCCGGCAATTGATGCACGGGCGGAAGTCATTGAGGTTGGCCAGACGGCAGCTGGCAACATGGAAGCACCAGCAAATATCCATACAATCGGTTGGTACGAACCCGGAATCAAACCAGGAAGTGACGGAAATGCGGTTCTAGCCGGTCATGTGGATGGTCTTAGTGGACCCGGTACTTTTTTTAATCTGAAAAAACTAGAAATTGGTGATGAAATTCATATTACAGGGACAGGAGGAGAAGAACTCACTTTTGTCGTGAAGGAAAAAGAGGCTTATCCGCCAGTTGATGCTCCTCTTGAGGATATATTCGGCAGCAGTACAGCACCTCAGTTGAATTTAATTACTTGTACGGGTATTTTTGATACGGAAATTGGGCATTATGATGAACGGTTGGTGGTTTATACAGAATTGATGGAGAGTTAAGATAGATTGTGAGAAAGAATGGGGTAAAACAAAATATTACTTTGCAGATAAACTCGGCTATCCCATATACCTTTTCGATTTGAAAACCATCAACAGTATGTTGAACTAATGATTTCTACCTGTCGATATTCCTTAAAACAGCTTTGTTTTCACGCCCACAGGATGTGGGTCATACAACGGGCCCCACTGTTTTGCTCTCTGCCTTTAGTCATACAGCAGCAACACCGAAAAACGTTTAGTATATAACAAGTTTCTTAGCGCGGGTGTCCCGACTTTTTCGGAACGAGCTCGCGCAGGGCAATCGTCTTTGTTCGATCCAAAGTGCTGAGCTTCCTTGTCGCAAGTTTCTGCGGAATCTCATCCTTCGTTTTTGCACCACCTATCGCTCTTTCTCGTCAGCGTCTTTGTCAACTAACCAATGGGTTATGGAATATATATAACAGAATCGTTCCTATTATATATTATTAGTTCAACGAAATTTCGTTAGCCCTACATGGTAGTTATATCGGTTAATGCCTACAGATTTATTCTTGATTATCAATGGAATTTAACATGCTTAAGAGGAATCAGCGTGCTTTCCAGAACTGTATATAGAAAAAAGCAGCACAGGCAAAGTGAAGTTACTTGCCTGTGCTGCTTTTTGGAAATAGAGATCTTTGATGTAGCCACTTTATTTGATAGTAAATTAGAAGCAGCACCATTCATGGCTTCAAGTGAACTTTCTTCTGCCGGTTCTGTAGTCGTTTCTTTTTCAGTAGGGCTTTCTTGTTCTGTGACCTCTGCTTCAGTATTGCCGTGGGCTGTCGACTATTCTTCTTCACAAGCTGCCAGTAACAAAATTCCTGCAGTGAGTAGTAGCCCGAATTTTTTGTTGGTCACTTTTTCTCTTTCTCTTTTTTCTTCTTTATAGAACATGAGATGAAGCGAATTAGATAAGTTGAATTAAAGAAACAGTTTTTTCAACTCAATGAGGTAGGGAAACGAAGAAATCGCTCCAGACGGACGCTTTGGGCTCACAGGATGTGGGTCATGCAACTGGCGCGACAGGACTTCTTGTCAGTTGCCAAGGACGTCGCCCCAGCCTCCTCGTCGCAAGCTTCTACGGGGTCTCCTTGCTCCAGCAGGAAAGTCATTGAACGAAGAGAGTTCGGGCAATGGCTTTGCGACGAAGCTAGCGCAGCGATGCAGGAGCACATCTTCGCCCTTCGCCGTCTTACACTCTTTCTTCTAAGCATCCTTGAGTAACCAATCATCAGGATACGGAGCAAACCAGCGGAGGCTGTTATGAGATGCGTAAGTGACATGGAAAAAATCCACTCAGACAGCCCGATTTCGTTCGGCGCAAGCTCTTAGTAGCTGATTGGCGGAACATTAACAGGCTGGAATCATTCGTTCAACTTATATAGATTACTTTATATAGAAGGAAAGACATCAATCCACTTTCTTTAATAATTGAACAATTCTATTTAATTTTGAACTAAAGTGATCTAAATGACTTAGCTGTGCGTTATGTCTGTATAACTAAAAAAAAGAAAAAGGGAGCGATACACGATGAAATTAAACAAAGTTCTTTTAGCCTTACCACTCAGCCTATCTCTACTCGTACCAACGGCGGCACTGGCAGACAGCCACGGCCACTCAACGCCAACAAGCGAATCTGCTATGGAAGCAAGCACGATGACACCTGCTGCAGAACTGCGCATCGCACTCGATACGACCTTAACCGAACATGCCTTCTTGGCAGTCGAAGCGATGAGAAAAGGCGTCGATGGCGCGGAAGATTTTGACCAAGCGTCGGGTGCATTATTGGCCAACGCCGATGACCTGTCAGCTGCCGTCGGTTCCGTTTACGGCGACGAAGGCGCTGCACAGTTTGACGAAATATGGAAATCACACATTGGGTATTTCGTGGATTATGTCACAGCGACCGCTGAAGACAACCAAGAAGGCAAAGACCAAGCTCTAGCCGAATTGGAAGAATACAAAGTGGAACAGTCGAAGTTCTTTGATACGGCCACGGGCGGACTATTGCCAGCCGCAGCGGTTCAAGAAGGTTTGGACGTGCACGTGGATCAATTAATTATGGCGTTTGATGCCTATGTTGCGGGTGATTTTGAACAAGCGTACTCGCTTGAACGGGAATCGATTCAACACATGAGCATGTTCGCAGAAAGCTTGTCGATTGCCATCACGACACAGTTCCCAGAGAAGTTCGAAAATACCAATCCCGATACACCTGCCATTGATTTGCGTGCGACACTGAACACGACGTTCACGGAGCATGCAGGACTTGCCGCAATGGCGATGCAAGACGGTGCCGATGGCGCTGAAAGTTTTGACCAAGCATCCGCCGCGTTGCTGGCCAATGCCGATGACTTGTCGGCCGCTGTTGGTTCGGTCTACGGCGAAGAAGCCGGTGCCCAATTTGAAGAAACCTGGAAGTCGCACATTGGCTACTTTGTCGATTACGTAGTGGCGACCGGTGAAGAAAATGCAGAAGGGCAAGAACAAGCACGTGCGGAACTGGATCAGTACATCCTAGACCAGGCGGCCTTCTTGGATTCAGCGACAGAAGGACGCGTTCCGGCTGATGCCTTAGAAGAAGGCTTAACGGCACATGTGGAACAGCTACTGACGGCATTTGACTCATATGTTGCAGGCGATTACGAAACCGCGTATAGTTCGATTCGTGAAGCGTATGCCCACATGCAAATGCCGGCAGCGGGCTTATCCGCCGCGATCGTAGACCAATTCCCAGAAGAATTTGGCGCAACGGAAATGCCATCTGAAATGCCGAAAACAGGCATGGGTGGAACAGCAGACACCGGATCATTCCCATTCATGTGGGTATTGGCTGGTTTGATGCTTGCAGCGCTTACGACTGTTGTTGCGGTTCGCACACGTAAACAGTAAGCTTAGTTTTATTGGAAAAAGCTAGCCTACCCGGCTAGCTTTTTGTTTACCACAACAGCTGTGAAGGATGCTAAATCGGTCAGTACGTTGCCCGATTCTCCCTCTAAATTCAGCTTAAGCAGGGCTGCCCCTGAAGTTAATTTATAAGTTCGTCATAAACTGAATACGGAAAGGAGTTTCAATTATGGAGATGGAGTGTGACCTTGTGGTGGACTGCATCAATGGATCTCTGCCATTTGAGAGAAAATGGGAAGAAGTTGAAAAACACTTGGAAGCTTGTTGGGAGTGCCAGGAACTTATGGAGTCGATAAGTGAACTCCCTTATCTTGTGAATGCAAGAGTGTTCTCTTCTGATATGAAAGCAAGAATTCTGGCGATAGTATTCCAAGAAGAACCGGATTCCATTTCAAAGAATAAATTTTTCCATAAAAGAACAGCGAGGTTGTCATGTGTTACTGTGCCATTCTTCACGACATTACTTCGTCATGTTACAAAAGGATCAAAGTTGATCTTTGGAAAAGAAACAATAAAAGGCTGAACCCATCGGAAATTAATTCACGAAAAAGAAGGGGAATGGAGAGATAAGAGATGAAAAAAATAGCTATATTACTCATATTATCCATTTTTTCGATGCCGTTGATTGGTCAAGCACATACTACGCTTTCTTCGTCATCGCCTGCAGAGGGAGATGTCGTGACTGAACAGTTGGAAGAGGTGGTTTTGACTTTTGGAACCGTTATCGAACAGGGAAGTCTAATGGCGCTAGAAAGTGAAGGCACCACTTACGAATTTGACGAGATTGTATTGTCGGACAAAATCATGACCGGGTCCATAGCAGAGGAATTGCCAAATTCCACTTATACCATTAATTGGAAAATAATTGGCGCAGATGGCCATCCAATCGAAGGAGAAATGCCATTTGAATTGAATGTTGAAACTGTTGCAGAGGATTCAGCTACAGAAGAAGCAGCACTTGAAACAGAAGAAGAGGCAGTAGTGGAGGAAGAACCGCCAGCTGTGGATAAAGCGGCTGTCCAAACCTCAGAAGATGAAGGGAATCTGCTGATCACTGTTGTGCTTGTAATGGCAGTACTTGCTACTGGTTTTATTGCTTATCGACTTTTGAAAAAAAAGTAAAGTACGATCGAATATAGGAAGAGGAGCTTTGTATAAAGTCTCCTTTTTTTTGCGCCATTTCTCGCTTATGCAAAGATAATTGGTGTCTTGATGCACTGAAATATGGAATAATAGAAAGGATGGAAGAGTAAAATAATTTTATGCGATTTAGCGAATAGGCTGGAGGTGGTTGGGTGGAGTGGTTGAATTATGTTATCCCGATACTCTTTATTTGTTTGTTTATTTACGGATTAGTCAAACAGGTCCAACAATCTGTGTTATTACGCAAAGCGGTTCTACCTGATCGGTCTTTCAATAAAAGGGTACTCGTTGGCAACCATCTCTACAGTTTTTCATTTGGTGGATTTGTTTTTCTTCTTATACTAAATGCGTTTGTTTATGTCGGAGTCTTTCCTCAGACTCAACAAGTTGGCAACACGGTCAGCCTACTTTCTTTTCTGTTTTTACTGTTCATGTTCGTTTCGAAGTTTGTAATTATACCAAAAGATCGGGTTCGTTTTCTTCGACCAATTTCGAAAAGAATGGAATAAGGCTAGATATTGCCAAGTCCAAAAAACCCTTCATCTAATGAATGAACTGAACCCCAAATGGTAGCCACTTTAAAAAAGTGTCCCATTTGGGGTTCAGTTCATTTACTGCAATCCGTTTTGTTCCTTTAACAGTCTTTAGTTGCTTTCTATCTTCGTATCCAGCAAGTTATGCTCCATATAATCTTTGCCCCATTCATACATCGAGTCAAGGATAGGGATAAGGCTGTGTCCCTGATCGGTAAGGGAGTACTCTACTTTTGGAGGAACAACCGGATATATCTCGCGGTGTACAATCAAATGTTCTTCGAGTTCACGCAGTTGAGTCACGAGCATGCGTTGGGTGATGCCCGGCATCAGATTTTTCAACTCGCCGAAACGTTTTGTGCCTTCTTTGCCTAAATGCCATAAGATCAACATCTTCCACTTTCCGCCGATGATCGAAAGGGTCAGTTCTTTTTCGCAATTAAAACTTTTTTCTCCTAGGTTGGGCATTTTCTTCTCTTCCTTTCTTGGTTGCGACCGCATTCTCCGGTTCCAGAATAAACTTATCTATTGCATGAATTACGCCTTCATCGTTGTTCGTAAAAGTGATGTAATCAGCAATATCTTTCACTTCCTGTACTGCATTTCCCATCGCGATGCTGAAACCTGCCGATTTGAGAAGTTCGAAATCGTTGTGATTATCACCAATTCCGATGATTTCTGAACGATCGATGCCAAGCTTGTTCGCTAAGAATAAAAGTGCATTCCCTTTGTTTGCTTCGGGATGGGTCACTTCAAGGTAGTTCTTTTTCGATTTCTCAATATAGGCGGAGTCACCGAATATAGCCTGCAATTCTTTTTGAAGAAGAGCCAGAACATCGGGTTCGTCGATAAAGAGCAGTTTCGTGAATCCTTTTTGCGCAAGTTTGATCAAGTCGGGTTCTATGGCGTATGGCACTTGGACAGCTTCGGCATAAGCAACGAGCTTGTCGGTTTCCACAGCACCGTAAAGAATGTCGTCTTGATAGACTTGCAGGTGTATGTTTTTCTCGCGGGCAATGTTGAGTAACTTTTGTGAGATGTCAGGGGAGACCGAGCGCTCATACAATACGTCATCTCCATCTGCAGCCTTGATCATTGCCCCTTGATAGGTGATCAAGGGTGCATTGATTCCCAACTGTTGTGCAATGAGTTTTGCGGAAGAAAACATTCTTCCGGTAGCAATCGTGACAATTGTTCCTGTTTTCATTGCTTTTTGGATAGTTGCCACGGTTTCTGGCGAAATTGTTAACTCATCTGTGAGCAGCGTGCCATCAAGATCGATTGCAATCATTTTATACATAGGCTCTCTCCTTGGAATTCTTTTTATGATGTGAAGGGTTTAACAACTTAGGCCTTCAAATAGCAGGACTCTGACAGGTGAAGCGTCCATACCTATTAATTTTCACGGTGCCCTCATGAAGTATCCTCCTGTTGTCTGTTCACCTTGGCACGTTAGTTATCCAGCTGTCCAGTGAAAATGCTTGAGTTAAGAGGCTGTTAGAAACAACGCACAATTCCTTTCTGTTCGGTGAATAAACAAATAAGCTTGAGCCTCATCAATTCAGGCTCAAGCTTATTTGTTTTATTCTAAATTTGCGTGCCTGCCGTACATTGCGTCAGACTTTATCCCTTTTTTGTCCATGAACTTCAGAATGACGGCATCATAGAAAAGCAGAAGTGATTGCTCAAACAACGAGCCCATCGGTTGAATTGACTTATTGCTGGAATCGTCTGATTTTGATCGGGCAGGAATTTCAATTTGAATGTCTCCAAGATTGCCTATTGTAGATTCCGGATCAATGGTAATGGCCACTACCGTTGCGCCGATTGCTTTGGCTTTTTTCGTCATTGCTACAAGACTTTGAGTTTCACCAGAACCGGAACCGACAATGAAAATATCATCTGATTCTAAATTCGGGGTGATTGTTTCTCCTACCACATATGCATCCAGGCCAACATGCATCATCCGCATGACAAACGCTTTTGCCATAAAGCCAGAGCGGCCTCCGCCTGCTACGAATATTTTTTTTGCTTGCAGGATACCAGTTGCCAGCTTTTCAGCTTCTTTGTCATCGATGAGCGTGAGTGTCTGTTTTAGTTCGGCCAAGATTGTATTTGTGAAGCCTGTGATGTGCATATTATGCTGTCACGCTTTCTTTGATCAGCTTTTGGATTTTCGCCGCTTCTGCGTTCTTGTCTTCCTTGCTTGTGATGCCTCCGCCGACGATGATCAGGTCGGGTCGTGCTTTGATCACTTCTGGCAATGTCTCCAGTTTGATCCCGCCTGCAATGGCTGTGCGGGCATTTTTCACGACGCTTTTTATGGTGCGTAAGTCTTCGAAAGAATCTTTGCCTTCTGCCTGCAAATCGTATCCGGTGTGAACACAAATATAATCAGCTCCAAGCAGGTCAAGCTCTGCAGCGCGTGTTTTAATATCTTTTACGGCAATCATGTCTACTAAAATTTTCTTTCCTTGTTTTTTCGCTTCTTCGACTGCGCCTTTAATGGACGAGTCTTCTGCTTGTGCCAGGATTGTGATGATGTCTGCGCCTGCAGCAGAAGCATTCGACACCTCATAAGCCGCTGCATCCATGATTTTCATATCAGCAAGAACTTCCAGGTTAGGAAATGCAGCTTTTATTTCTGAAACAGCCTTTAGTCCTTCTTTATTGATCACGGGCGTTCCAAGTTCAATGATATCGATATATTCCTCTACTTCTTTAATGATTTCAATGGCTTGTGGAATGTCTACCAAATCTAAGGCTAGCTGTAATTTCATATATGTGAATCTCCTCGTTTTCTTATTTTGGGTCACGCTCAGTTTAGGGGCTACTGTCAATCTTGTGAAGTACGCACTTTAAAATCACATACTGACAAAAAGTATACTGTCAGTATCCAAACAGACGAAATACAAGTAAAATCGAACATTGCCGTCTTTCTAAAAGAATATTCGAACATTTCATTTGAAGCTGAGAGATATTTGCCTTATGATGAAAAGACACCAAGGAGTGAATTTTCAGAGACCAATGGTATGAACACAAACTGAGGAGGAAGTTATTCATGACGAAGATTGGGATTGTCACAGGAAGCACACGCCCTGGGCGCAACAGCCTGCAAGTTGCACAATGGGTCAAAGACATTGCAGACAAGCGTGGAGACGCTGAATACGAAATCGTGGATCTGAAGGATTACAACTTGCCGATGTATGCAGAGCCGATTTCGGCAGCCTTCAGCCAGGATTACAAGACCCCTGAAGCGATTCCCTGGTCCAAAAAAGTTGCGGAATTGGATGGCTATGTCTTTATTTGTCCGGAATACAATCATGGTGTGACGTCCGCATTGAAAAATGCCATCGATTATTTGTATCCGGAATGGAACAATAAAGCGGCAGGCATTGTCAGCTATGGCTCTGCAGGCGGTGTCCGTGCAGCTGAATCATTGCGCATCATTTTAGCGGAGCTACAGGTAGCTTCTGTCAGAAGCCATCCCGCAATGTCACTGTTCACTGATTTCGTTAAGATGAGTGAATTCAAGCCGGCAGATGTTCACGAAGGTGCCGTGACCACATTGCTCGATCAAGTTAACGCGTGGACCAATGCGTTTGAGCCTCTTCGGAATAAATAGAGAACGAATATTGACTATAAAGAGCAATCCGAATTTCTGGATTGCTCTTTTTTTATTGCTGAACGAAAGCTTGCTCAGCTTTCTGCAAGCACCGTCTCAGCCATTTTTTTCGCTACGCTCAGTCCAGTCATCGTTGCTTACGCAAGAGCCGAGTGCCTAAACACTAAAACAACAAGCGGATGGGAGATAAGGTGATCACGGACACAGCAAATAAACCTAACAGAGTGTCCGGCGAAAACAGGCTTACAAAATAGCCATACTAGAGCTGTTGGTGTTAGTAGTTACTGGTTCAATATTGTTATAGAAAGTTGACAATTATTTTTACGGGGTATATATTTGAATTATATAATATTCAAATAATCAGATATACTATAAAATAAAAAGAAGGTCCTCGTATGGAGAAGAAGTCGATTTTCACTGGAAGATATGCAGGCTACTCATTCCAAAGCTTTAAAAAAGATTTGTTATCAGGCATCGTTGTAGGCGTAATCGCCATTCCCTTGGGCATGGCTTTTGCCATCGCTTCGGGAGTGAATCCGGAATACGGAATTTACACGACCATCATTGCAGGTATTCTGATTTCGATATTTGGTGGGTCTAAATTTCAAATTGGCGGTCCGACGGGAGCATTTATTCCAGTTTTGTTCGCCATCGTCATCGCTTATGGCTATGAAAGTTTGCTGTTGGCAGGGTTTATGGCTGGGATCATCTTGCTTCTTATGGGTATTTTTAAGCTGGGTTCGTTGATAAAATACATACCACGCCCAGTGACAATCGGCTTTACATCTGGAATTGCCGTTATTATCTTTGTTGGACAGGTTTCCAACTTTTTGGGATTGACCGGTGTAGAAAAGCATGAATCTTTTTTACCGAACGTAAAAGAAATTATCTTGCACATTCAGACAGTCAATTTGTACAGCGTCTTAACCGCTGTGATCTGTCTTGCCACAGTAATACTGACCCCTAAAATTATTCCAAAAGTTCCTGGACCTTTGATTGGTTTATTGGTTTCCACAGTCGTTGCAAGTGTTTTTTTTCCAAGTGAAGTTGCGACAATTGGTTCAACTTTTGGTAAAATTTCAAACAAGCTTCCAGAATTTCATTTTCCTGAAATCACTTTTGAGCGCCTCCAGCTGCTAATTGGTCCAGCTTTTGTCATTGCCATGCTTGGCGGGATTGAATCTTTACTATCGGCTGTTGTTGCGGATGGCATGACCGGCAGTAAGCATAACAGCAACCGGGAATTGATTGGACAAGGGATTGCGAACATGGTGACACCGCTTTTCGGCGGGATTCCTGCTACTGGTGCCATTGCGAGAACAGCGACCAATATAAAAAATGGAGCCGTTTCTCCTTTTTCAGGAATCATCCACGGTGTGGTTGTTTTATTGGTCCTGATTCTTTTCGCTCCTTATGCCTCGACGATTCCACTGGCTAGTATGGCGCCTGTGTTAATGATTGTTGCTTGGAACATGAGTGAGCGGCATGTATTTGTCTCGCTGTTAAAAACTAAAACAGCAGATTCTCTAGTGCTGCTTGCCACTTTTTTATTGACCGTTTTTGTCAGTCTGACGGTAGCTGTAGAAGTCGGGTTACTGTTTGCCGTCGTTTTGTTCACCAAACAAATGAGTGAATTGCTGATTACAGCCAAAGTGCTGCCGGATCCAGATCATAAAGATGAAAAAGTGGGGACTCACATGGTGACAGATATTCACGATTGCCCGCAAATCAGCATCTACAATGTGGAAGGACCTTTGTTTTTTGGTTCAGCTCAGGCCTTTGAGCAATCCATTATGAATACGATCCATTACAAACCGAATGTATTGATGCTCAGAATGGGGAAAGTTCCATTTATGGATACAACGGGTGAATCGTATTTGTCCAGCATTATCAAAGATTTTTCAAAACAGGGTACTGTCCTGATCTCCGGCATGAAACCACATCCCATCAGTGTCATGAAAAAAACCGGATTGTATGACTATACTGGAGAAGAGCATTTCTTTGAGCATACCGGTGAAGCCATCGATTTTTCTTTAGAAAAGCTCGACAAAAATAAATGCTTGGGCTGCCAGCATTTTGCCTTCAAGGAATGTACGGCTCTTTCGGCTGGAATTGAATTCCATAAAGCGAAAATAGATAAGCATGAAGAAGTCCTAAAACAGCTATAGAGAGGAAGGGGAACATTTTGGATATGGAAATGCAGCAGTTCAAATCTGACTTTTTCAAAGCACTAGCACATCCGCTTCGGATTCGAATTCTGGAAATTTTGGCTGAAGGGGACAAGAGTGTCAATGAAATCCAGCAGCTAGCTGAAAGCGAAGGTTCGTCCGTTTCGCAGCAGCTGACCGTCTTAAGGTCGAAAAATATTGTTACAGGCAGCAAAGAAGGGAATCGCGTTATTTATTCGTTACGAGATCCTATGATCATCGAGTTATTGGATGTGGCCAGGAAAATTTTCAATAACCAGCTATCGGAAACGATCACGATATTGGACCGGCTGAGTGAGGGTGAAAAAGTAGAGTAGTATTGGAGGTTTTTTTGAATGGAAGACAAGGTAACAGAGAACAGGGAAATTTCCTGTGCTCTGTTATCTATCTCTTTTTAGACTAATCGTCAACAACGTCAATTAAGTCCGTATGAATCTTTATGAAGTATGCTTCTACTAACTGCTCTAGTTTCCCGTCAAGCTGATAGTATTCACCGTCAGCCTTTTCAATGACTTTATAAAACTCCTCTTCTTGACTGGCATCATTTTCTAAAGCAATATACACGTTCCACATTTCATGACCATACTTTCTCTCAATCATTGCGTAATCATGAGCACCGATTTTCTCAAGGGCAGTGATTAATTCATTTAAATACCGTTCGATGCCATGCTCTTTACTATACGACTCAGTCCAGCTGAGTAGAGTTTCATGTCCGCCACTTTCAAGCTCTGAATAGTAGTGAAACGCAATGAATGCTTCTCCTAAAATGCTATCTGTAGTTGGCAAATCGCAAGCGCATACAACTGATATAACGGCGTTCCATATATCGTCCTTGGTTAATAAATCTTTTCGGTTCATTGTTGGTTTCATCGTATTCCCCCTGATTATTTTTTCCTTTGCAGTCCTTCTAATTTCTTTTCTTTTTAGTATAACAATGTTTCTATAAATCCCCTTACTGATTAAAAATGAGATCGCTTCAAATCCAGCTATAAAAGAGAGGAGGAGAGTCCAAAAAGAAAATCGATTCAATTAGTTGACGTCAAAAAAACTACATGGTATTATTACCTCGAATTAAAGATAAATTGTTTCGAGGTAGTTTGCTTTGATAGAAGCTTGGATTTAGGTTGAATTTACTGATTGTAAAATTGAATGAGCTTTCTTTGAGCAGTTGAAAATTATAGAACGATTAAATTTTTTTAATCATATATCTCGAATTCGAGATAATAATCATCTTTATAAAGAGGAGAGAATTTGATGAACGAATTAAAAGGAATCCACCATGTGACAGCCATTACTAGCAGCGCCGAAAAAAACTATGAATTTTTTACGTATGTATTAGGCATGCGATTAGTGAAGAAAACCGTCAATCAAGACGATATCCAAACTTATCATTTATTCTTTGCGGATGATAAGGGATCGGCGGGAACAGACATGACGTTCTTCGATTTCCCAAACATCCCAAAAGGCACTCACGGGACAAATGAAATCTACAAAACCGCTTTCCGCGTACCGACAGATAAAGCGTTAGCTTACTGGATCAAGCGCTTTGATAAATACGATGTGAAACATAAAGGCATCCAGGACGTCTTTGGTAAGAAAACCCTGTCTTTCGACGATTTCGACGATCAGCAGTACATGCTGGTATCGGACGAAAATAATGAAGGCGTAGCTTCCGGAATACCATGGCAAAATGGACCCGTGCCGCTGGAGTTTGCGATTACAGGACTTGGCCCCGTTCATATTCGGATCGCAGATTTTGACAGCTTGAAAGAAGTATTAGAAAGTGCGATGTTGATGCGCGAAATTGCAAAAAAAGATGCTTTCCATTTGTTCGAAATAGGAGAAGGCGGAAACGGAGCGCAAGTGATTGTCGAGCACAATAAATTGTTGCCGTCTGGACGCCAAGGCTTTGGCACTGTTCACCACGCCGCTTTCCGTGTAGCGGATACGAGCGTATTGCAGGAATGGATCGACCGCATGCAAAATCTTGGATTTAGTACCTCCGGCTATGTCGACCGCTTTTTCTTTGAGTCGCTATATGTACGTGTGGCACAGGGAATTCTGTTCGAATGGGCAACGGATGGACCGGGCTTTATGGGCGATGAGCCTTATGAAACAGTCGGAGAAAAATTATCTTTGCCACCGTTTTTGGAACCAAAACGTGATGAGATTGAACAATTAGTACGCCCGATCAATACGATACGCAGCACACAGACGATTGAAAAAGAGGTTTTATAACAGTGGGAAAAAGAACAAGTGTATTTACTAAATTATTTGGAACTAAACAAGAGGAGGAAATAACAATGACAACATTAAACATCGGCATCATCTTAGGATCAACACGCGAAGGGCGCTTAAGCCCACAAGTAGGCAGCTGGGTAAAAGAATTGGCAGACAAACGCGGTGACGCGAACTATACAATTATCGACATTGCTGAATACAAATTGCCGCTACTTGGCGAAAATGGTGGCGACGCATCTGGTGCAGCCGGCTGGTCTGAAGCAGTCACTAAACAAGACGGCTTTGTTTTTATTACACAAGAATACAACCATTCCATTACAGGGTCACTAAAAAATGCACTCGATTACTTACGCGAGGAATGGAACAATAAAGCAGCGGGTATCGTATCGTACGGATCTGTCGGCGGAGCGCGTGCTGCAGAACATTTACGTGGCATTTTGGGTGAATTATCTGTAGCGGACGTACGCGTTCATCCAGCATTGTCTCTGTTCACGGATTTTGAAAACGGCGCAGTGCTAAAAGCAGCAACAGTTCAAGCGGATTCCGTCAACCAAATGCTCGACCAAGTAATTCCGTGGTCAACAGCATTAAAAACGATCCGTTAATTTACTTTTCAATAGCCGACAGAATGTGCCCAAATATCCGCGCATTCTGTTTTTTAGTTACAATGTAGAAAGAGAGGAAATAGATTAGATAAGTGAGACTTATTATTTTTATATTTCTAGATATTCCACAAAATAGCTCCGCTCTCGGGCCCGCAGGATGTGGGTCATGCAGTTGGCGCGACAGGACGTCGCGATGCCAACTGCTAAGGGCTTGCGCCGAACTAACTCTATACGTCCGAGTGGATTTCGACACTTCGCTATCCCGCGGGAGTCTCCGCTGTTTTGTTACATATCTTTAAATTTTCTACTCAAACAGAGAAAAATTCATCGTTTGTTATCCAGTAAACTGCTTAACGTCGGCGCGGCCAAAGCGACATTAGAAAATAGCTCATTTATATAAAGTAATCTCATCAGCAAAGGAGCAGATAACAATGATATCAATTGATCCGGAACACAATGAGGAGCGCGACAATTATAAGCTATTAGTCGGTTCGATTATTCCGCGGCCTATTGCATTTGTCACGACGCAGTCAGAGTCGGGAGTGGTTAACGGCGCACCGTTCAGCTATTTCAACATTGTTTCTTCCAACCCGCCGATGGTGTCGCTTGCGATTCAACGACCAGCAAGCGGAATGAAAGACACGGCTCGTAACATTTATGGCAACGGTGAATTTGTGGTGCACATTGTAGACCGTGACAATGTAACGAAAATCAACGAAACGGCAGCTTCTTTGCCGCCTTCGGAAAGTGAATTAGAATTAGCAGGTCTGACGCAAGTACCGAGTTTAGCGGTAGCAGTTCCGGGAATTAAAGAATCAAAAATCCGTATGGAATGTCGCTTAGTAGAGTCGGTACCATTTGGCGGCGATGGTCCAGGGAGTGATTTGTTCATCGGTGAAATTATTCAGTTCCATGTGGATGAAACCATTTACGAAAATGGACGCATCGATCCGGAACGACTGGGAGCAGTTAGCCGTTTGGCAGGAACTAATTATGCCGCTATCGGCGAGATTTTTTCGTTGGAACGTCCGAAATAGAAAAAGACAACAGAATGCTGAAATGAAAGACTTTGTTTAACTTGTTCGTTAATGATTTGGAAGCGGGAGACTTTTTCGAGTTATATAGCTGTTGGGTCGGAGAAGAAAAAGAAGAGCGCGCAGGATCAATTACACTACAATTAGGCCAATTTGATAAAGCGCAACTTGAACTGCCAAAAAGACACTTGTCCGATTTGGAAAGTAGCTCATTATCATGCTACTGCAGCTAATGGGGTATACTGAAAGAATGAGGTTCTGTCGAAGAAAAAAGCATAAAGTTCCGACACCCATAAAGAAGGAGGATATTTATGTCGATTTATTCGTTAAAAACAAAATTATCAAACGGTGAAGAACTGCAGCTAGAGACATTAAAAGGTGAAGTTGTCTTGATCGTGAATACCGCGAGTCAATGTGGATTAACGCCCCAATACGAAGAATTAGAAACGCTTTATAAAGCCTATACGGAAAAAGGGTTTGAAATCATCGGGTTCCCGTGTGACCAGTTTGGTGGGCAAGAACCAGGAACTGACGAAGAAATAATGGAGTTCTGTACAATGAACTTTGATGTTAGTTTCCCAATTGCTCAAAAAACGGAAGTAAACGGAGAAGCAGCGCATCCTCTTTATCAGTACTTGCGTAGCCAAGCTCCAGCGGATGAAAAGTTTGATGAGGCGGGTGTTTTGCAAAGAGAAGACCGCGACATGGTAGAAAGCTCTGATATCCAATGGAATTTCACTAAATTCCTGATCGACCGCAAAGGAAACGTCGTTCACCGCTTTGCGCCAACTGTGAAGCCGGCACAAATCGAGACCACCATTGAGCAGTTAGTAACTGACGATAAGTGAAAAGTAAAAAGCACAGCCAACGGAATGATCCTTTGGCTGTGCTTTTTTCGTGATGGATCAAACGTTAGCAGCCCAAATTCCGATTTCAATCTTGATGTTGGGCAAACCCAGTTCTGTAAGGTACCCAATCGTCATGGCAGGATAATCAGTGCCAAATAGCTGTGACCACTCAGCATATAAGAAATCCCAATCGATCTTTTCGGTAGCTCATACGTTTACTTTGATGATACTTTGAGCAGTTAACTGTTCTGAATAGAGAACTTTTTTAATGTTCTTAAAGGTATTGGTGATTTGGGAATAGAAGCTTTCGGGAAGCTTGCCGTTCGAGTCTACATCAATTTGCCCCGAAGTCACATACAGTTCAGCATTTCTAGGGGTTCTCGTAATGTGTGTAATTGCCGACAGGTTCTGGCATGCCTACGGGATTGCGTCTGGTAATTTTATCGTTTTCCAATAGGCTCACTACCTTTCTTTACAGTTTAATTTCTAGAAAAAGAAATGATGATCAGCTGTCCCACACCACGTTTTTCTGCGCCTTCTCATTCACGGACAGCTGAAAAACATCCGGTCTAGCGTAGTGTCCCGATACGTCAAAGTCGAACTGGCTTTCAGTAATTCGGTCTAAATCGAGTTCGGCGTAGAGAATGGTTTCTTCTCCGTATACCGGCTCGACAATTAATTCTCCGAGCGGCCCGGCAATACAGCTTCCGCCGCGAGACATTTCCTCCGGCAATTCTTGAAATTCAGCACGTGAAGAAATAGCTTCCGGATACATGGATTTAGTCGAATACTGATTGCACGACAACACAAAGCAGCGACCTTCTGCAGCAACATGTCGAACAGTTGAGGTCCACGTATCCCGCGCATCAGCAGTTGGCATGACATAAATCTGGATCCCTTTGTCGTACATCGCAGCGCGCGCGAGTGGCATATAATTTTCCCAGCAAATCAACGCGCCAAGGCGTCCGTAAGGCGTCTCGAAAACAGGCAATGTACTGCCATCTCCTTGTCCCCAAATCAGACGCTCCGATCCCGTTGGTTTTAACTTACGGTGCTTACCAAGCAATTCGCCATCGGGTCCGAAAAATAAGGCTGTGCAATACAAGGTGCCTTGGCTACCGGTCGAGTCTTTTTCGATGACGCCGATTACGACGTAAGCTTCAGCTTGTTTCGCTGCTTCCCCAATCGCTTCTGTTTCAGGACCGGGTGCAGTGATGGAGTTGTCCCAATACCGCCAAAAATCTTTACGGCCTTCCGGGGTACGGCTGCCAACGACTGCACCAAACGACATGCCCCGCGGATAAGCAGGAATGAACGCTTCTGGGAAGACGATAATTTCAGCTTGTTGAGTGGCTGCTTCTTGAATCAAGCGGACCGTTTTGGCGACGCCTTTTTCTTTGTCCATGATTTCAGAACCAGCTTGGACGACGGCTACTTTGAAAGTGCTTTTTGTTGTCACTAACTTTCATCCTTTCTTAATATGGAGTCACTTTAAAAAAATGAAATTTCTGATAAATGTCTTGGAAAAAAGGTGAATCTATTCTAGTATCGAATGTATCTTAATACAGAACAATCAACTATAGGACAGTAAACAAAATAATGATTTAAAATGTAGAAGTAACAATATTTTTTGGTCACAGAAAAAATCATAAGTTTATATTTTTCAAATTTGTAACAGTCATGAATAGTAAATAAAAACTAAAGGCTGTAAATTATCTACTTAAAAAATATGATTTGCAATCTAGAACTTTATGGTAATCATTTATGTAATATTAATTGATTTCGACATTTCGTAGTATTGATACTGCGACTTTTAAATCATTATTTAAAAGTATTAATAAAGAAAATAATATAAAATAGGATTGTAACTAAATCATATGTATAGCTATATCATTTTTTGTTTAATTTCATCAGAAGTATTGTGTCTTAGCAAGCTGATAACATGCAAATAGTCTTAAATAGATAAGGGGGAAAATTATGAGTGAAATAAATCTAATAAAAATAGACACTGAAAAGCAGTACGTAAAGAATGATTTGGAATCTGGAAAAACTAAGTTAATGGCTAATCTTTTTAAGGCTCGATTTCCATTTCTGTATTTAGCGACGTGGGAAGAAGATAGGGCTTTGGCATTGATATCTTCAATTGCCTCTAACCATGAATTAATAAAAACTACTCGAAAAGTAATAACGTGGAAAGTTACCGAGGGTATTTCCGAGTCGAAAGATAGTATAGGGACCAAGGCTCCCTTAAAAGCTTTGGAATATATCGAACAGTATGAAGATCCAGCTATTTTTGTATTACAGGATTTCCATGTTTATTTTGGTGATTTAGGGAGGCATCCAGACTTACAAATCATACGAAAACTTAGAGACATAGTTACCAGTTTGAAACAAAGCCCAAACCCGAAAAATGTAGTTTTTCTTTCTCCCATATTAAAATTACCTATTGATTTAGAAAAGGATATAACGATTGTAGATTTCAATCTCCCAACTTTTACAGAAATTAAAGCTACTCTAAATGAAATGATTGAAATTAATCAAATTAGTGGCCGGATTGAAGTCAATTTAAATGAAGAAGAAAAAGAAAAGATAGTAAAAGCAGCATTGGGCCTTACATTATCAGAAGCAGAAAATGCTTTTGCTAGAGCTATGGTTGAAAATGGAAAACTTACTATTAGTGATGTAGATATAATTTTAGAAGAAAAAGAACAAATTATTAAGAAAACCGGAATCTTAGAATTTGTAACAAACAGTCTAAACATGGCTGATGTGGGGGGATTGGAGAATTTAAAAAGGTGGCTTCGTAAAAGAAATAATTCTTGGTTTGAATCTGCTCAAGTGTATGGTCTTCCTGCGCCTAGTGGAGTTTTAATAACAGGAGTTCCGGGATGTGGAAAGAGTCTCATTAGCAAAGCGATAAGTGAAACTTGGCAGCTTCCACTACTTAGACTTGATATAGGAAAGATATTCAGTGGAATAGTAGGAAGTAGCGAAGAGAATATGAGAAAAGCAATTAACACAGCAGAAGCAATAGCTCCGTGTATATTGTGGATTGACGAAATTGAAAAGGGATTTAGTGGACTAAATTCACAAGGAGATAGCGGAACAAGCTCGCGTATTTTTGGTCAGTTCTTGACTTGGATGCAAGAAAAGGAAAAAGCTGTATTTGTTATCGCAACTGCTAATAATATATCTTCTTTACCTCCGGAAATGTTACGTAAAGGAAGATTTGATGAAATTTTCTTTGTAGATTTACCAACATTTCGTGAAAGGATAGAAATCTTTAGAGTACATCTGAATAAACGGTTAAAAAACTATAAAGTAATAGGTGATTTTAAAATTTCAGTTGAAGTTCTGCATAACCTAGCAAGTTTAACGGAAGGATTTGTAGGTGCCGAAATTGAGCAAGTAGTAATTGATGGTTTATTTGAAGCGTTTTACGAAGAACGAAGTGTGAGATTAGTTGATTTCCAAAAAGTGTGTAGGCAATTTGTTCCTCTTTCAATTACTCAGGCAGAGCATATTAAAGCAATTCGTGACTGGGCAAGTGTCAGGGCAGTTGCAGCAACTCCTCAAGAGGATCGAAGAGACTATTCAGAGAGTAGCGATGTAAGTGATAGTAATGTTGATGTAAAATCTTCTCGTGGTGGTCGTACAATTGACTTTTAAACTGCTTATGGAAGGAGGAGAAGGTAATGAGTATAGAATTGATATTGATTCCTATTGGCATTGCAGTAGTACAATCAGTCGGTGAAAGGATAGAAAGAAGTAAGGGGCAAGAAAAGACATATAAAATCAAAACTGTAATGAAGAGAGAACATCTTTTGAAGCAAGCAATAGAACAATATGGTTGTGAAGTGAAAAATCTGAATCAAAAAAATTATTTAACTGAAATCGGAGATATCAAAATTCACTTCCAATTAGATGGAAATGGAGTTTTTGAAGCAGTCTTTGATAATAGCGTAGCAACCAAAGCGGCACTGGAGTTTATTGAAAATGTAAATGAAGAATATAAATATGCAATTCAACAAGAGACTTATCGAAAGCTTTTACAGCGAGCAGAACAAAAAGGCTTAGATTTAGAATCAGAGGAAATACAAGGGGACCGCTCTATTCTGCTAACGTTTAATGTGAATAGTATGAGAGACGGGGGTTAATAATGAAGAATAAAAAAATTCAAATCAGAATAACTGAAGATGGTAAATTTTTTGCTGAAACGATAGGAATGAAGGGTGAAGAATGTTTGTCGGTTATTGAGATATTGGAAGAGTTACTGGATGCAGAAACAGTAGATTCTGATTACACTGTAGAATATTTTGAAACAGAATTAAAAAATTCCAATAATCAAATCTTGAAGATAAAGGGGGAATAATAATGGCGTCATCGTTAACTTCTAAGGGGAAAGCATGGGAATACAGAAATTCACTTTGGATACTCTGGACTTTATTGACACTTGGATTTTTAAATTATGTGTCTTTCTTCTATATTTCTAGAAAAGTGAAGCAAAAAAAATGGTTTAGAGCAGGAATTGTTTATTCAATATTTTTTATTCTATTTGCCTTAGCAGAAGGTGCATTTACAGGGATTTTTATAATTAGTTGGCTTGTTTCTATCTTTCACGTTTTTAAAATCAGAACAGAGTATTTATTAAGACTTGAAGCGATGCAAACTTCAGGATTCGAAAATAGTGAACTTAATAAACTAAAGGAAACTATTGCTAGAGAGTATGGTAGAGCAGATACTAGTTATACAACTTCTAATATGAAAGCTGAGAAGAGGGTACCAATCGCTTCGCAGGAACAATCAGTCAAGGTAGAAAGCAATAAAGTTAATGAGAGAACTGCAAAGAAGCAAGAAATAGATATTAATACTGCCTTAGAGAGTGAAATTGCTGAAGTTCCTGGCGTTGGAAGTATATTTGCTTCAAAAATAGTGATGGTGAGAAGCCAAGAGAATGGATTTAAATCTTTTGAACACTTTATTCAAACACTTTCTGTTAAACCTCACTTAGCGGAAAAAATAAAGTCGCATATTGTCTTTTCAGAGATTCCCCCCACTGAACATCAAGTGAAAAAGACAGAAGGAAGGATAGTGGATTTTTAATGGAATTGATTATTCATCGCTATTTGCCTGTAACTACTGTTGAAGGACCTGGAAAGCGTTTTTGTCTATGGGTTCAGGGCTGTTCGATACGTTGTGAAGGTTGTGGTGTACCTTGGACGTGGGCGAAAGAAAACGGCGAAAAAGTAAGCGTTGAACAGTTGTATAAAGAAATTAAGAAAAGTCAAAAAGAGAACAATATAGAAGGGGTCACATTTCTTGGTGGCGAACCCTTTGATCAGCCAGAAGCGCTGGGGAATCTTGCTGAAATGGTCCGTAAATTAGGATTGTCGGTCATGACTTTTTCGGGCTATCTAATTGAGGATTTAAGAAAAAAAACAGAATGTCAAAAATTACTAGCCTCTGCCGATTTATTGATTGATGGACCTTTTGTGCAGAAACAATTAGATTTGAGTCGTCCATGGGTTGGATCATCAAATCAACGCTATCATTTTTTAACGGTACGTTATCGTCACTTAGAAAAAAAAATAATTGATATTGATAATAAAGTCGAAGTTCGTGTTTCGAAAGATGGGTCCGTATCTGTTAATGGTATGATAACTCAGCGGAATTTAGAGGAATTGTTTGATGCCAATGACTTTAAGAGAATAAAAAATAAGAAGTAAAAAAATTCCTCAACGATAAGCATCAAATTTAATTAAGCTTGACTACCTATAGAAGCAAAAATTATTATCTTTACGAACTTATGCATATAGCCATCGGGTCCGAAAAATAAGGCTGTGCAATACAAGGTGCCTTGGCTACCGGTCGAGTCTTTTTCGATGACGCCGATTACGACGTAAGCTTCAGCTTGTTTCGCTGCTTCCCCAATCGCTTCTGTTTCAGGACCGGGTGCAGTGATGGAGTTGTCCCAATACCGCCGGAAATCTTTACGGCCTTCCGGGGTACGGCTGCCAACGACTGCACCAAACGACATGCCCCGCGGATAAGCAGGAATGAACGCTTCTGGGAAGACGGTAATTTTAGCTTGTTGAGTGGCTGCTTCTTGAATCAAGCGGACCGTTTTGGCGACGCCTTTTTCTTTGTCCATGATTTCAGAACCAGCTTGGACGACGGCTACTTTGAAGTTAGTGGATTTTTCCATCTATTTCATCCTTTCCTATCTTAGTCAATTCTATCATTGTTATAATATTCTTATAACTAAATAAGCTAAAGATCACACTTAGTAAAGTAGGCGCCAAATGAAGCCGAAAGTTTATATTGCCAGACCTATTTCAAAAAGAGTAGAAGAATATATTGGCGAGCACTGCGACTATAAGAAATGGCAAGGAGAAGGATCGATTCCGCTAGATGTTTTAATGGAAGAAATAAAGAACGTGGAAGGAGTGCTCGTGCAGCATGCACCTATTACAAATGAGCTGCTAGAGCAAGCGCCTCATTTAAAAATTGTCAGCAATTCAGCAGTCAGCTACGATTCCTTTGACTTAGAAGCCATGAAACAGTACCACGTACTTGGTACGCATACGCCTGTCGTGCTGGATGAAACGGTAGCAGATTTGGCATTTAGCTTGATGCTGGCTACTGCAAGACGTGTGCCTGAACTGAATAATTTCGTCAAGCAAGGAAAATGGGACACGCAAACAAAGTCCCAGCAGTTATTCGGCGTCGATGTCCATCACGCCACCATGGGCATTATCGGAGTGGGCCGCATTGGTGAGAAAATTGCTAGAAGAGCCAAATTCGGTTTTGAAATGGACGTCCTTTACAATAGCAGAACTCCCAAGCTTGAGCTCGAAGAAAAATACGGCATCGTCTACAGCGAGCTGGAAACACTTCTAAAAAAATCCGATTTTGTTGTGTTGATTGTGCCACTGACTCCTGAAACTCACCACTTGATGGGTGAAAAGCAGTTTAAACAGATGAAGGGCAATGCGATTTTGATCAACTGTGCTAGAGGGGCAGTGGTGGACGAAGAGGCTTTGATCCGAGCTTTAGAAACAGGAGAAATTCGTGGAGCAGGACTTGATGTTTTTGAACAAGAACTAGTCTCACCGGAAAATCCACTCTTGCAGATGGAGCAAGTCGTCGCTCTGCCACATATCGGGTCCGCCACAGAACAAACCCGTGCAGCAATGCTGATGCAAGCGGCAGAGAATTTGGTTGCGGTTGTGACAGGTGGAGTTCCTCAAAACGTAGTTAAAGAATTGCAGGGGCTGTTGGGGAAGTGGGCCTAGCAGTTAAATCGCCAGATAAATAAAACAATCTAACTTCATGCAAAAAGGCCAAAGAAGTCGTCTGAGCTTCTTTGGCCTTTTGGGTGGATGCAGAATAATTATAAAGAATCTCAGTGCGAACCTAGCTTTTCTAGTGGATAGACTTTACGTATCCTCGGCTTCTTTTCTGGAAGCTCGAACATATTCGAGCCAGAAAAACCATAGTGTCACTGCAGCGCCAATCCACAAGGATGGACTCGTGAGTGAAATGCTGTTATTAGGTTCTCCCCCAAGCGCCGCCGAGACGGCGAGCACAAGTACGGGCACCGCAATCATCAAGACAGGGAAGATGATCATATAGCGCTTTTTCTCTCGTCGGGTTTTAAGAGTCAGTGCGCTCAGTAAGACCATGAGCGCAATAACCGCAAAAAGAATCCACGGAGGAATACCAAGCGCAGCAAGCGTCCCTGGGAAATAGTCATTCACCAGAAGTGAAGATAAATTGACCAGTAATACGGTAACGATTAGCCAATACGTTTTCAAAATAAAAATCCTTTCGATGCTGGCATAGTAGTTCAGCCTTTCCCTTAGTGTAACAAAGTAGATTCGACATGACAGGGGATGAGAAAAATTGGTTTTTGTGTATGCGATTTAAGGTGAAAAGGCATCTTCAATCATAAAATAAATGCTAAGGGCTTTCAAGAGATGAAGGTTATCGTTACATAAAACTCGAATTATGTGCGGTTGTTTCTTTAAGACTTTAGATAGTAGCCATTTCAACGAAGGGTCGACTAGTTCCACGCTGTAATCCATTATGCACTCAAAGAATGACGTATAAGGCTGCTATCACCAAATAGCAAACAATCCAGACCAGCAGGGCGAATTTAAGATTTAGCTTGAATGCGATACGAACTGACGTCTTTCGGCTAATGGCCGCAAGCAGTAAATTGAGTCCCGAAAACGGAGAAGACAGAATGGCGAGCATCCAGCCCGCCAGCAATCCAAGGCTCAAATACAGGTGGTCATCCGCAAACAGCGGAGAGTTGCTCAAAGTGATAGCAAGAATAGCTGCTGTAATAATTGGGTGAACACCAACCCATGCAGGAATGGTCATCAGCAATGCCAGGACCGGAATCAGAATCAGAACATGGGTGATATTCAAGGTTTCCAAAAGATAGCGGATCCAATCATCAGCTCCATTATTCAAGAGAGCTGTACCAAAAGCGCCGGCAATGATGAAAATCGATAATTCATTGCCCATTGAAGGGACTTTGCCGCGAACATATTCTTGAAAACTCTGAAAAAGTTCGCGCGGAGGGCCTATTAACAATGACCATATGGCAGAGACGACAATTGCAGCTAGTGGAATGATGGTCAGTACCGACAAGTCAGTCAGGCTTTCGGTAACCAGGATGACGGCGGTAACAGCCAGTAAGATAAGAGCGAGCTCAAGCACTTTTCGCTTAGCTGCTCCGAGTGTCACCGGATTTTGGGTAGTAACAGCTTCTGGAATAGTGCTGCTGTTTTTGCGTTCTTGCAGAAATCCGATTCCCATCATGATCACCGTGACAGCGAGGCCAATTGGGAAAAGCTGCAGCCAAGTAACATCAAAATAGGAAAGCACCAATGCCATGGAAATGAAATAAGGCGACCACATGAAAGCCATCACAAAGCCTCTGCTCAAAGCCTTCAAGCGCACTTCGTCAAACGGCTTGAATGAGGGGGTGTTTGTCAGGTCGTAGAGAATTGGAAGAGTTCCGACATTCATGACGGCGCCGACACTGCCGGCAGCTACTGTTGTGAACAGGTAAAGGTGATGCGTCTTTTTGATGTAATAGGCAAAAATGACTTCTATGTACTTTAAATACTGTCCTTGCTGAATCGGAATCGAAAGCAAGGGCACAAAGATGAAAATCGCCAGAAGGTTAGCGTTGGTCTGAAGCGCAAGAAAAAATTCCCGCAATCCATTGCCACTGGCGTCCATCAATATCCCCGCAACGAGCAACACCGAAATCAGGATCTTCGGCGTCCGTGGAAGGTATGGAAAATAAGAGACGAGGACGAATAACGCGAACAGGCTGATCAAGAAGGCTGCGTAAGGAAAAGAAATAAAGATAGACAGCAAATAAGTTCCACCCATAAGCAGAGTGCTGAGGGGGCGGAAGGTTGGTTTCATATACAGAACTCCTTTTGAAAGACACTAAAGAACAGTTTTACTTAGTTTGACAGAAAATTTCTGGGGCGTCTTTAATGTTGCTCTAAACTATTTCGTTAGCATCCCCTGTGAAAGTCGGATTTTCTAATAGTCAGGGAAGTAATTTAGCTAAGGAGCATTTTAAACTATAAAGAAGAATATATCTTGAATAGGAAATGTTAGAATAAAGGGAATTAAAAGTTTGAGAATTGTAAATAACTTTAAGTTTTGAGAAGTAGGTGAAGAAGGCTGTGAAAAAAGATATCTACGTAGTCGGAGCAATTATCACAAGCGGCAAGAAAATTTTATGTGCACAGAGAGGAATGGACAAAAGCTTACCTGGTCTGTGGGAATTTCCTGGAGGGAAAATAGAGGAAACTGAAACTCCTCAAGCAGCGTTACAAAGAGAAATCCAAGAAGAAATGCACTGCCACGTTGAAATTGGGGAGCAGTTAGAGCATACGGTGTATGAATACGAATTCGGGGTTGTTCATTTGACTACGTTTTACTGCCAGTTAGTCGAAGGTACTCCAGTGCTAACCGAGCACACCGCAATCGAGTGGTTAGAAGCGCATGAACTAGAGAAGCTAGAATGGGCACCGGCAGATATCCCAGCAATACAGAAATTAAAACAGACGTATTAAGCTCAGGAATAAGAGAATTAGTTGAAAGAAGCGAGGGACGAAAATGAATTTTCTACAGAATTTAGAAGACTCTCTATACAAAGGTTTCATCGATCAAGCAAAACCGAGCGGTGAACGCTTCAAGCCGACTTTGCTGGTCAATAACACGAAAACAAACGAGACTGTATTGAATTCCATTACGGAAGAGTTGGGTAGCTGTCAATCATTTCTCTTTTCTGTAGCATTCGTGACAGAAAGCGGTTTGGCGACGTTAAAAACTCATTTATCGGATCTTGACCGAAAAGGAATAAAAGGTAGAATTTTAACTTCGACATTTTTAAATTTCAATCAGCCTAAAGTGTTCAAAGAACTCATGAAAATCAATAATGTAGAAGTCCGCTTATCAAGCATGAAAGGCTTTCATTCGAAGGGCTATATCTTTTCGCATGAAACGCATCAAACTTTGATCGTCGGGAGCTCTAATTTAACGGCACAAGCATTAAAAGTGAACTATGAATGGAATGTGAAATTAAGTTCACATGAAAATGGAGAATTGGTCCATCACTTTTATCAGCAATTCGAAGAGGTTTGGGAAAGTGCGCAACCGCTGACAGAACAGTGGATTGCAAGTTATGAATTATCATACATACCGATTGAATACCGCAAAGAATTAAAAAATGTGGCTGAATTTCCAGAGGTATATACAGAAAACCCTTTAAAAGAAGCCGTCAACATCAAGCCAAATAAAATGCAGGTCGCCGCTCTTCAAGAAATAGAGGCAGTACGTGAAGCTGGAAATGACAAAGGCTTGGTAATTTCTGCTACTGGGACTGGGAAAACCTATTTATCGGCATTTGATGTGCGAAGTTTTGCTCCGAAAAGAATGTTGTTTATCGTTCACAGAGAGCAAATTCTTCAAAAAGCAAAGTCGGACTTTATTCGAATACTAGGCGGAGTTGAAACTGATTTCGGTATTCTTTCTGGTAATTTAAGAGAGACAGATGCGCGTTATTTGTTTGCAACGATTCAAACGATCTCAAAAGAAGCAACGCTCAATCAACTAGATCCGCAGGCTTTTGACTATATTTTGATTGATGAAGTGCATAAAGCGGGAGCTAAGTCGTATCAGAAAGTGATCGAGCATTTCCAGCCGAAGTTTCTCATGGGCATGACGGCAACACCGGAACGGACCGATGATTTTAATGTATATGAGCTATTCGACTATAACGTAGCGTATGAGATTCGCTTACAAGAAGCGTTAGAAGAAGACATGCTTTGCCCGTTTCATTATTTTGGGGTAACAGATGTTGAGTATGAAGAAGGCGTGATTGACGAAGCGACCGTTTTTTCAAAGTTAATAACAGAAGAACGGGTCGATCACATTTTACAAAAGATCGGTTATTATGGTCATTCCGGTGAAAAAGTAAGAGGCCTCATGTTTTGTAGCAGAAAAGAAGAAGCGGAAAAGCTTTCGTTAGAGCTGAATCGGCGTGGATTAAAAACCGTCGCATTGACCGGCCAAAATTCACAAGAAGAACGCATTTTACAAGTCGATCGATTGGAAAATGGTGTGCTTGATTACATTCTAACTGTCGATATTTTCAATGAAGGTATCGATATTCCGAGTGTCAATCAAGTAGTCATGTTAAGACAAACGCAGTCCAGCATTATTTTTATCCAGCAACTTGGCCGAGGACTTCGAAAGCACGGGTCAAAAGAATTCGTAACCATCATTGATTTTATTGGGAATTATAAAAATAATTACCTCATTCCTGTCGCATTGTCAGGTGAGCGTTCACAAAACAAGGACACTATTCGCCGTCGAATGAAAGACACAAGTTATATCAAAGGAATTTCCACGGTGAATTTTGAAGAAATTGCGAAAAATCGTGTGTTCTCAGCGATTAAAAAGAGTAATTTAAGTGATATGAAAATTCTTCGAGAAGCTTATATAGAGTTGAAAAACAGAATCGGACACATTCCACAGCTTCAGGATTTTATTCAACACAAGTCTATCGATCCGTTAGTGATTGTTCAAAAATACGCAACGTATCACCAGTTTTTACTGAAGCTTAAAGAAATCGATCCGCTCGTAACTGTCTATGAAGAGCAGGTTTTGACGATGCTTTCTTTAGAGATTCTAAACGGCAAAAGGCTGCATGAGATCCTGCTGCTTGAATTGTTAGTAGAAAAAGAGCAAGTCACGATGGATACTTACGAGCAGTCTATAAAGTTCCATCATTGCACGGACGATTCCGAAACCTTGGCTTCGGTACAGCGCATCTTGGATTTAAGCTTTTTCAACCAAGGTCCACGTAAAAAATACGGCAGTGAACCACTTGTGGTCTTTGGGGAGAACGGTATTCATTTTAATGAAGAAATTCAAGAAAGCTTGAAGAAGAGTGCGAGCTTTCGAGCGATGCTCATTGACCTAGTAATGAGCGCTAAAGAGTTGAGCAAAAGCTACGAATGTGATCAGGCTTTAACGCTTTATAAAAAATACACACGTAAAGATGCATGCCGATTATTAAATTGGGCAAGTGATGAAAGTTCCACGATTTATGGCTATAAAACAAAGCACGGCTCTTGTCCAATTTTTGTCACGTACCACAAAAATGACGAAGTAGAGTCGAGCGTCGCCTATACAGAAGGCTTTATTAGTCCAGAAATTTTCAAATGGTCAACAAGAAGTAATCGCACCTTAGCGTCGGGAGAAGTAAAAACCATAATAGATGCTGCGGAAAATAATATTGATCTTCATTTATTTATCAAAAAAGATGACGATGAAGGCGGAGATTTTTATTATTTGGGTCAAGCTCTTCCAGATAAAGAAAACATCGAACAAGCCTTAATGACGGACAAAAATCTAAAAGAAATCCCGGTAGTTCATATGCATTTAGCGTTGGAAAATACTGTGGAAAGTAAGTTGTATCATTACATTGCGAGTGAGGAAAATTAATTTCTTCGCCCGTTAGTAAAGAGAATTATATCGATGAAAATGTATCCTTTTTCACGCTCTTCCGCTATCTCTAAAGTACAAAGGCACCTGCTATCAAGCAGAAAGTCCAAAAAAACTTTAGAGGAGGTAGAAAAAGATGAAGGAGTACTACGTAAAGAAAATTCAGCACCCACAACAAGGTGAGCTTTATCAATTCTTAGAGCGGGACGCTGAAACTGGCGAGGAACAAGCCATTGATCCGTTTGAGTCTGGAATGCTGCAGCTTCAAGTAGAGCAGGAGCCATCGCCTGAACTTTTTTCCGTCATGTCAAAGCGGGGTGCTGATGCAACAGGGTTTTACCGTGGCGCAAAATTTGTTGTGCAACGAGGGTCGAAGTTTGCCGCTTCGACTTCGCCCAAATGCCCAAAAAAGTACATCAAACTACGGGAGAACCTAGTACTCGACAAGCTGCTCGTGCCATTTCAGCACCAGCTCTTATTAATGGAAGACACGGAGTTCGATTCGTCGACGTTGGCGATGGGCACAGTAATCGGTGGCTGGGCACGCAGTTCGCTTGGCTGGAAAGCAGCGAGTAAAAAATAAGAGTTAAACGAAAAGCGGAAAAGCTCATTTGAGCTTTTCCGCTTTTTAGTTTTTTGAAATAGTTATCGTACTTTCATTTCGCCTCCCGCTACATTCAAAGAAGAAAACTTTCACCAAGTGGTTTGGAGAAGTGTCCGCTCGACTCCTGCGGAATAGCGAGATGGCCGAGACCCCGCAGGGAACGAAGTGACTGAGGAGGCTTGGACACGAGCCCGCGGAAAGCGAACGGTAAGCTTCGGAAACCCACGACTTGTTTAAAGTTTCTCAACAACCTTTTCGCTTTTTTCCGTTTTACCCTAAAAAATCTTACAACTTAACAATCGTTCTTCCTAAATGCTGCCCATTTTTAATGGCATCAATCGTGTGAGACAATTCTTCAAGCGTTACTTCGTCAGTTAACGTCGTTTGGGCGATATTCCATTCGTTGGCCATCTTCTCCCAAATATCTCCACGCTTATGGATCGGTACATTGACCGAATCGATTCCGAATAAGCTTACACCTCTAAGAATGAATGGCAATACGGTTGTCGTCACCTGAAGACCGCCGGCGTTGCCACACATGCTCATACTGCCGTCGTAAGCAAGTTGAGGAATCAATACAGAAGTCACATCTCCGCCGACCGTGTCCACGACGTAATCGAATCGGGTCTTGTTTAATGGCTTTTTCAATTCCCCTAGCTCATCTGCAAAAACGACATTTGTTGCACCAAGTGATTTTGCGACTTCGACTTGGTTTTCTTTACGAACGAGTGCGGAAATGTTTTGGAAGCCCATTTTCGATAAGATTTGGAGCGCGATACTGCCGACTCCGCCTGTTGCACCGGTAACTAAGATCTGGGGATTGTTCGCCGCATCCATACCGTTTTGTTCTAAGGCGCCGATAGAAAGTGCTGCAGTAAATCCAGCTGTTCCAAATACCATAGCGTCCTTCAAGCTCAAGTTACTAGGCAACGGGACGATCCAGTCTGCAGGAACACGTGCGTATTCCGAGAAGCCTCCTGTATGGCTCATGCCCATCGCAAAGCCTGTGACAATGACTTCTTGTCCTTCTGTGAAGCGTGAATCCGTTGACTCAACGATCGTTCCGCTCAAATCGATTCCAGGTATCATCGGATAATTGCGGATAACTCCGGTGTTTTTCTGAACAGCTAACATATCTTTATAATTGATTGAGGAATAGGCAACTTTGATTAAGACTTCGCCTTCTGAAAGTTCATCGATCGTGACCTCTTCTAAACCATACGTAACTTGGTCATCTTGTTCGTTAACTCGAATCGCTTTGAAAAGATCCATAAATAATTGCCCCTCTCTATTTGTTGTTTCTGCAGAATAGTTCTGTGACAAAAATATTTGAATACAAAACCTAACATGATAAGATGGATACTGTCAATATGGAGGAGATCAGATGGAATTAAATAACTGCATCAACTACTTGCTGAGTATTAGCCAAAACAAAGTGTTTAAACACCTTAGCAAGCTATTAGAAGAATACGACTTAACACCCGCTCAATATGGGGTATTAAATTGTCTATGGAGAGAAGGCGAGTTATCTCCTAAACAAATTGGTGCCATGATTCATTTAGAAGCTTCGACAGTGTCTGGAATTTTAGATAAGATGCAAAAGGCAGGCTTTATTGAACGTTCGATAGATCCTGAAAACCGCAGAAACATTTTAGTGGTCACCACCAAAAAGTCAGTAGCGATTCAAAAAGACGTGGAAGCGACGACTGAAAGATTAAATCAGACGGTCTTGCAAGATATGTCAGATAGCGAAAAAGAAGTTTTAAAGAAATCACTAGAAACCATCATACAATCTGAGTTTGATTGACTGCTAAAGAGCTGCCGAATCGAGGGATTCGGCAGCTCTTTTTTTATCGTAATTTTCTTTTCAAACTCAGCTGTTTTTTCTTTTTCTTTTCTGAAACAAGCGGTTTTGGTGCTGGGTTGTAATCATCAGCGTACAGTCCAGTATAAGTTTGGTACCAATTGAACAGGTGACTCAAAATCACTTTAAGGACAGCATAAGCTGGGATTCCGAGAATAACACCGGGAATACCAAAGAGGTTACCCGCGGTCAGCAGGACAGCAATGATGGTGATTGGATGGATTTGCAGATTACTGCCGAGAATAAGCGGCTGAATGACGCGCCCTTCTAATGTCTGCTCGATAAAGAAGACGATCAGTACTTTAACGAGCATAAAAGGCGAATGGACGACGATGGCAATAATGACGATGGGAACGAAAGCGATAAAGGAGCCTAAAAACGGAATCAGGTTTAAAACTCCTGCCAATATTCCGAGCGTCAGTGCGTATTTGAGCCCAATGATACTAAAGCCAATCCAGAACATTAGCCCGACAAAAAAGGCGACGAGCAGCTGCCCCCGGATATATTGGCTAATCTGCAAGTTCATTTCGCGCAGCAACAGGTAGCTTTGTTCGCGCATGTTCGAAGGCACAAGCTTCATGATGTGATAAGGCAGATGATGGCCATCCTTCAGCAAATAGAAAAGAATGAAAGGCGTCGTAATGATGGCAAGTAGGGTCGTTGACAAGACACCAAAGACACTGCCAATGCCAGTAACAGTCGTGCCGACGACATTATCCGCCTGATCCGTGATGGATGTGGATAAGCTGTCTGTACCTCCGGTTAGCTGCGTTTGCAGCTGTGATAGCAAATTGCTTTGGAAAAAGCTATCGATTTGAGAAACAAAGCTGTTCAAGTAGTCTTGCCAGTTTTCCAATAAGCTCATTGTCTGTTCTCGGATAATCGGGATCAACGTGGCAATGCCCCAAGCGAGCAACCCAGCAATCACGACAAAGACGATTAAAATACTAGCTGAGCGTGGAAATTTCTTCATTTCCATCCAATCGACGAGTGGATTTAGCAAATAATACAAGACACCCGCCATGATTAGCGGCAGCCCCATGACGTCGAAAAAAGCAATAAATGGTTGGAAGATGAAGCTGACTTTAGGCAGTAATAGTAAATTTAATAAGATCAATAAAACAATGATCAGTATGGATACCGCTTTGTTATTCAGCACCCATTTCGCAAACCAGGATGCTGCATGGCTTAAGGCATTTTTGTTTTTATCCTGCTCCATCATGTCCCCCTCTTTCTCATCAAGCTGTTTTGCGATAATGTCCACATATAAGTCTAAAATACCCGTATCATGGAATTTTCACACCAGCTCAAATGTTTTCTTCTACTCTTCTATATAGAGTGGAATTTCCCTCTACTAATTCTTTTTTATCCACATGTGGATAAGTAGTAAAGAATGACGAAACGACAAAGTTATCCCCAAATGTGTATGAAACCATCCACATATTCAAGGTTGCACTTAATAAATGAGCAATTTTTCAATTCTTACTCTTTATTAAAGGATAGATTGTGGGTAACTAAGATTCAGTCCATACAATCCTACTCTTGCTGTCTGAAAAACAGTTGTACATCCAAGTTAAAGAAAAGAATAATCGAAACTTTTATCTGTTTTGTTCGTAGAATAAGAAAGCGATCAGGAGGTACGAGATATGGATACAAGTTTATTGTTTATTTGGCTACTGGTTATTTTCGGTTTTCATTTTTTTAGAATGTTTTTGAAAAAGCGCTTTGGGATTGATAAAGAAGCACAAGCGGGGGTTCCAGTTAATAAATTTGAACGATGGAATGGTTGGTTAACTGTAGCTGCGATCATTGCACTAGCCATAGTGATTCAAGGTTCGCTAGAGAAATTTGCCTTTTGGCTATTTTTGATTTTCTTTATGGGGAGTGTTGCACAAATCTATTTAGAGTGGAAGTATTTAAAAGGATCACGAAAGTATCAGGTGTCACTTCTTTACTTTTCAGTCGTGGCAGTGGCCTTGGTTGCTTTCATTAAGGTTGTGTCATCGCAAGTAAGCTAGTAGTCGAAGAGCTTTCCTGCAGCCTGATTTTTGGAGAGGTAGAGTGAAATGGAGGCGTTGGTTTTAATTGGATTTATCGCTATTATGTTGCTACTTGGCTTATTGCTCAAGCGAATAGAAACAAAGTATGGAGTGAACCGAGCAACAGCTACAAAACCAGTGAAGAAAATCGAACGATGGATAGGGTGGACCATTGTCACGGGTTTGATTGTAATTATGATTTTGTCGGTAAACGGGTTAGCTATTAATTACATAAACGTCTTATTGTTTTTCGGTATAGTGGCACTGCTCCAAACTGTTTTCGAATGGAGTCAGGTTAGGAATACACAACGATCTGTTATCAGCTTAGCTTTAACTATTGTTTTTGTCTTGTCGCTACTTGGATTAGTAGAGGTTGCGCAATGGGCGCTTGCAAATTTGTAAAAGAGATAGAAAAGATATCTCGCTTTATCCTTCACCTTGCCAGGGACAGCATTCTGATAAAAGCATTCCGCTAAGGGAATGCTTTTTTCATTAGGTCTACTTATCCAATACTACTGAACCGTCATAAATTTTGCCATGAAGTTTAGCCAGTTCACCAGCCATGATTTCGGGGGAATCTTCGAAATCATGTTTGATCCAATACAGGAAAAAACCCAGGCTGCCGTAAGTCATGAAGTAATTGAGCGTTGGGATTTCCAAATCGCTTTTTTCTTCTAGCTGTAGCTCGGTGGCGGCTATCTGAACGAGGCTTTCGCAAAACTGGTTTTGTGAACCGGGAAGTACTTCTCCTTTAATAATCAGTTGAAAGATAAACTGGTTTTGATAAATATATTCGAAAATTGGCAAGTGGCGCTGGACATCTGTCGAAGAAAAGCGTTTCAGGTCTTGAAAGCTTTTCCGGAAATAACTCGCGAGACCACTCAAATGATCGTCGACGATGGCCGCAAGCAACTCGTTCAGATCTTTGTAATGAGAGTAGAACGTGACGCGGTTACAACCTGCCTGTTTCGCGACTTCCGTAATGGTCAATTCGTGCAAGCTTTTTACTTCCAATAGCTTTAATAGCGCCGTTTTTAGCTTTTTGTGTGTCCGCACGATGCGGCGATCTTCTATGCTGTTCACTTTATTTTCCTCCCCTTGTGTCTAGAAAATGGACAAGTTTATGAATTAAGTATGACATGGAATCTTTTTATTGGACAAACAAGATATTTGTCTGTTAACTTACAAGTGTAGTTTAAATATAAATCGATTTCCAGTAAAATCATAGAAGGAATAGAAAATGGCACGTTTAGAAAGCAAAGTAGCAATTATTACGGGTGCGGCACAAGGAATGGGTGCATCACATGCGAAGAAATTCATCGAAGAAGGCGCGAAAGTGGTCATCACGGACTTAAACGTAGAAAAAGGCGAAGCTGTAGCAAAAGAACTTGGAGACAATGCAGTATTCGTTAAATAAAATGTAACGAACGCTGAAGATTGGGAAAAAGTTGTAACAGAAACTGAAAAAGCATTCGGTCAAGTAGATGTATTGGTCAACAACGCCGGCATCACGATGGCGAAATCAATTTTACAAACAACTGAAGAAGAATATCGCCGCATTGTGGACATTAACCAAGTATCCGTATTCCTTGGAATGAAGACAGTGATTCCAGCTATGCAAAAAGCTGGCGGCGGTTCAATCGTCAGTATTTCGTCTATGAACGGTTTGGTAGGTGGAGCAATCGGTTACACAGATACAAAATTCGCAGTTCGCGGCATGACGAAAGCAGCAGCACTTGAATGCGCAAACTATGGCATCCGTGTAAACTCTGTACACCCAGGCGTTATCGCAACTCCAATGGTTGTTCAAGAAGATACGAAAGCAGCTGTTGAAGCATTCTCGAAAACAATTCCGATGAAACGCGTTGCACAATCTGAAGAAGTTTCTAACATGGTCTTGTTCTTAGCTTCTGACGATGCTAGCTACTCTATAGGTTCAGAGTATGTCGTTGATGGTGGATTAACAGCTCAGTAAAACAAAAAAACCGTTACGCTGATTTCAGCGTAACGGTTTTTTAGTGTTTTGAATTTTTATTCATAAACAACACGAGTAAGGGTCCAAGAATCGGAATCCAAGCGAGTGACTTGAGCTTGGCATCTGGATAAAAGCGGTAAACGGTATAGACAGATAAGCCCCATAGGACGAACCAGTCGACGGTCATAACTGACACAAGACCTGATGCGAAGAATGCTTCTTGGTAAGCAGCGAGCGAAAATCCTTGCAATAAAGTTAGTGCATTGATGACCCAGAATAGCATTAAAACAATTAGCCAAAAGCGTGAGCTGAGAAAGCGGACAAGCCAAGCAGGCGTTCGGATTCCTCTATCTGCTTGGCGACTGCCAAACGCAAAATAAGGAAGAAGTGAAAAAGCACCGACTCCAAAAGACAGCAGCGCAAACGGCCACGCCGGCCATTTTTGCCGGTCATTGAGCAACAGTACCGTTACAAACATTAACGGGAACAAGCCAAGCGAATTAAACACAGCGAGTACGAGTGGATCGATGGCACCAAGGTCACCACTGAAGATGCTCGACAAGATCGGGTCCGTTTCGCCGCCAGGTGCGAGAAACACAGCATAGCTGATTAATAATAGCCAGACAATCAAAAAAATCACGGTCAACACTCCTTCTGTAGCGTCAGCTATTAAGCTAGTTGTTCCCTAAAAAAGATGTAGGCAAACGAACAAGTGGATTAGCTGACATGGAAAAAAACCATAAGGGGAAACAAAGCGAGAATTAGTAGGCTTCTGACTTTGCTAGATTTCCACGTAACGATGCTTGAACCAATTCCGCCTACAATCAGTAAAACAAGACCAATTGTTTTTATCATGGGAACAGAAAAGGTGTCACTGAATTCGATGAGAAAAGCCCCTAAAGCAAAAGAGCCCATACTTAGCAGAAATTTTGGTGATGCAAAATCGGACTTTACGGATTGTTGATCAGCCGCGTTCATTTTGAAATAAGCCCACGTCATCATTGCGACTGGTACACCAAACGCAATGAGAAAAGTGATAAGTGAATCTGTATCAGTGTTCAATGGAAGTGCCTCCAATCGTAGGTCTTCATATTGTTACTTGTAGTTGAAAAGAATTAATATCGACCGAAGAAGGTGAATACCTCTCTTTTGTAGAACTTTATCAGTCAAAGGAGTTCTTGCCTATGAAGATGGTAACATTTAGCGGCTTAATTTTTCTTTTAGTCTTTTATTTTCTTTTCACGAATTTCTATTTAAAGAAACATCGTGGAATAAAAAGAACTTCAAAAAGCATTTTTCACGAAGATAAAAATCGGTATGGAATCATTCTGCAAGGAATCATTCTTGTAGGGTTTGTTTACGCATTAATGTACATATTTGTAGAACTAGATATCTCGGAGCTTTCGCTCGCTACACAGTTGAGTCCAATCGCTGGGCTGTTTGTTTCCCAAAAATTCTTCACAGGACTTGAGGAGTGGATCTTGCACCGAGACAAAGAGCGGTATTGGTATGAATGGTCCGAAACTGTACTGACTTTATTAGTATTTGGGTTATTCATTATGATGGAAGGATGAACAGTATGACTGAATTAACGAAAAAACGAATGAAGGCCATATTGATTGATAACGCGATTTCTACATCGGTATCGTTTGCGGTAGAGCCCTTGTTAAAAGGGAAAGTGAAAAGCTGTTTTGTTTATCCGTTGGTGTCGCCGACCGTAATTTTCTGGGGCTTGGAATATGCCCAGCTACGGCTCAACGGCCAGACAATTGGACAGAAAATGATGAGCATCGAGGTACAGAAAGAAGACGGTGGTGAGCTGCCCCCCGAACAGATTCTGAAACGCGTTGTGCACCGTAATATTGTCAGCCCCTTCGTGTATTTGAAAGATCGTGCCCAGTATGACGCCTACGAAGGCGAGAAATTCCCGCACGATTTGTATTCGCATACAGTGGTGAAAGAAGTGAAAAATAATAAGTTCTAATTATTCGACTTTCCAACATAATGGAAAGTCATTTTTTGTTTATAACAGTTTACGGTTCCAGTTTTCTTAGAAAAGATTGGACTGACTGTATAGTGCATAGAACGAATAGGCGAGTATGAGTAATCCAAATCCGATGTTGATCTTTTTTGTTTTTTCATTGTCGTTTTTTAAAATGATGAAAAAGATACCGATGAAAAAGAAGTCAATAAACCAACCAATACCGATTTGGAAAAAGGCTAACATAAAACCAAAAGAGCCATAAGCTGAAGTGCTTTTGCAGCGTTAATAATTTGATAAAGTTACCTCGTATCCTTTATTAACAAAGGTCAATTCTGTTTTATTAAAAGAACCAATTTGCTAATTGAAAAAGTCCCGTTAACAGGAGCACTTCAAAAATCATAATAACTGAGAACCGTTTTCCTTTCTCAAAAAAAGATTTGATCACTACGAAAATAATTGCTACACAAAAAATGCCAAAAAGTATATGCCAATCCATATTCAAGACAGTTTCCTCTTTTCAAGTAGTAACAATCTAGTCGCAGCTGTTTATTCAATAAAAAATTCTTCCGTTGTAACATCATTTTTAATTTCCTCAACTAATTCTTCGTTTCCATCCAGAAAATCGGTGTTTGTCAATATAGTTGTCGCATCTCTCTGTTTTCGAAAACTGCTATTTATTCCTTCTGCCGTTGAAGCAACTGATCCGTCCGCGCCTTCTCTTTCATCGGATTCAATGCGACGGATTCATGCGGTTGCCAATTTCTTGTCGTTCTTGCCCACCGTTCCGGCCGATTTTGTTTCGCTTGTATGTAAACTTCATGCCGATTTTTCAGTACTTCCACGTGAACACCCGTGTGACGCTGTTCTGGCGTCACAAAGTTAATACTGCTGTGCTGATGCTCATGCGTATGCCAGTGGACGAACCGAGTGGTCCATTCCCGTGCCTCTTCAAGAGAGGCAAATCCGTCAACCGGAAACTCTGGCCGGTATTTAAGTGTCCGAAAAATGGCTTCCGAATACGGATTGTCGTTACTGACGCGCGGTCTGGAGTATGAACTTTGAATCCCCAGTTTCTCAAGCAACGTCTGGAACGTCGCGGCTTTCATCGGGCTGCCGTTATCGGAATGCAGTACCAGTGGCGCTCCGTGTATTTTTTCGCTGACGACGGTTTTTCTGATCAGATCGGCCGCATGATTGGCATCTTCCATTTCCCAGACTTCCCAGCCGACAATCTTTCGACTAAACAGGTCAATGATCAAATAGAGTCGATAGTAAAGCCCTTTCACCGGACCTTTCAGCCACGTGATATCCCACGTCCAGACCTGGTTCGGATCCGTCGCCAAATAGCTCTCCGGCAACTTCGCTTTCGGGCGTTTGCTTTGACCGCGGTGCTGTTGCATCTGTTCTTGGCGCAAGATACGGTACATCGTCGATTCAGAGGCGATGTAGATGGACCGATCGGCGAGCTTCGGCACAATCTGGGAAGGAGGCAAGTCCACAAATTCTTCTTTCTTAACGATTTGCAGCACTTCTTGTCGCTCTTCTTCACTCAGTTTATTTTGAGGCACAGGTCGCTCGGCGTGGGGGCGTTGATCTTCTTTCACTTCGCCACCGGAGACCCACCGTTCATACGTGCGGACATTGATATTCAATTCCTGACAGGCACGGGCCAAGCGGGCCCCGTTGCGGTTCGCTTCTTGGATGAGTTCAACCGCACGTCGGCGATCTGGCGGGCGGATCATTCGTCCTCTGGATCCCCCCAAATCGCTCGGGCCTTTTTTCGCAGAAGCAATAACGCCGCAGCTTCAGCCAGCGCCTTCTCTTTTTTTCGCAGATCTTTTTCCACTTCAGCTGTCCGCCGTTTTTCTTCCTTCAGTTCCTGAGAAAGCCGTTTGGTCTGGTTGATTTCACCAGTGTTGGCCCCTAGACAACTGATGCGCCAAGCATCAATCTGTTCTTTGTACAATCCCTTTTTCCGGCAGTATTCCGCGAGTTCCGTTTGCGTCATTGCGTAGGTTTCCAGCACCACCAGAAACTTATCTTCACTGTTCCAGCGTTCGGATGCTTGGTCATTTCCCGGTGTCGCTTGTCCGGCACTGCGTGCTTGTTTTCGCCATTTATAAAGTGTTTGTTTGGAAATTCCGAGATCTTCCGTGATGCTTTTAACGGATTCGTTTTGAGGGGGCATCATCCGTTTCAAGATAGCGTCCTTCTGTTCTTTCGTATAACGCGTTCTATTTTCACTCGTCATGTCGCACAACCTCCATCTAATAATTAAAGTATAACAGGAGAGTTTCGTACGACAACCAGCCTAACACAGGGGGAAATTAAGATTGGAGGCTATTGTGTCCTTTTCTAACTCTTGAGGGAAAAACCAGACAATGACATCTTCGACATCGTCGTTAGAAATATAGTCTGTCAATGGATAAACTGCTAACACGTCTTCAAGTTCTGGATACCCTGAACCTGCTAAGTATTTCACCTCTTCATTTTTAACGAGACCATAAGTATACTCCCAATTCTCAGATGCGTTTAGAAATGCAATTGTATGGTTTAGATTTACATCAAACACATTCAGGTTGGTAGGAAAAACTTCGAAGTCTGTGTAAAATATGTTAAACAAGAAGCGGCGCTCGGTAATCATGAGTGCAACGGAAAGCGCCCCGTTTTCATCTATTAGGATTACTTGCTCTTCATCCACCATCGGAATAAGTGTGGCATCTGTTGATTGCCGCAACTCTTCGAATGCACCCTCTGGAGTGGTATGGTATGCGGTCACAAGATAGACAGTAAGGATTGTTGCGGCAACCCCGATAATCCATAAAAGAATTTCCTTCATGTTCTGCCTCCATCATTCGGATAGACCTAGGTTAAATCGTACGTTGGGTCTACTGTAGTTTAATAGTCCTGGGTTGATTAGTCTATGTTTATTCGTAATGAATATAAATCATTTTCTTCCACACTTTGTTCTCTACCGCTATATAATGAAAGAAAAATCGGAAGGGTGATCGACATGAAGCTGTACAAGGAACTGGCGGAATGGTGGCCGTTGATGTCGCCGCATACGGAATACGAGGAAGAGGCCTATCTTTTCTTGAAAATTATCGAGCACTATCATCCCGCTATCAAGACAGCGCTAGAATTCGGTTCTGGAGGCGGCAGCAACGCTTTTTACTTGAAAAAGCATTTTTCGATGACCTTGACAGATTTGTCGCTGGACATGCTGAAAGTCAGCCGTGAGTTGAATCCAGATTGTCTACACATGCAAGGAGATATGCGGAAGATTGATGTTGGAACCGAGTTTGACTTGGTGTTCATCCACGATGCGATTTCCTACTTCACCGATAAAGCTGATTTGCTGGCGGTCATGAACAATGCGAAAAAGCATTTGAAACCGGAAGGCCTGCTGTTCATTATGCCGGATCAGTATAAGGAAACCTTTGAACCGCGGACAAGCCACGGAGGGATTGACAAGAACGGACGAGGCATGCGTTATTTGGAATGGAGCTATGACAGCGATCCGGAAGATGGGGTGACGGAGACGGAATATGCCTACGTCATGCGCGACAGAGATGGACGGATTACCCATGAGCATGACAGCGATAAAGCCGGTTTGTTTTCCATGCCGGAATGGGAGGGACTGCTCGCAGAAGCGGGATTCCAGGCTCATTTTGAACGAGTGGCGTTTTCGAAAGAGCCGGGAACTTATTTTGGCATTGCCGCGACGCAGCTGAATTAAAAGAAGAAGGGAGCGGTTCCAGGATTGTTTTGGAAATTGCTCTTTTTTGTTGGCTTGGTATATTAGTTTTGGTGCCTCATTCTTCGGACTATGCTGTGAAGTAGTGAACAATAGGAAGGGATGATAATGGACATGGAACAATACCGCATCAACCCGGACAAAGGGATGGAGTTTGGCATTTATACATTGGGGGATCATCTCCCAGATCCACTTACAGGACAACGGATTTCGGCAGGAGAGCGAATTCAAGAAATCATCGGCCTCGCGCAGTTGGCAGATCAGGCGGGACTCGATTGTTTCAGCGTTGGGGAGAGTCATCAGGAATATTTCACGACCCAGGCGCATACAGTCGTGCTGGCAGCGATTGCGTAGGCGACACAAAACATTAAGATTTCCAGCTCTTCTACCATCATCAGCACGTCAGATCCGGTGCGTGTTTTCGAAGATTTTGCTACCATCGATTTGATTTCGAATGGCTGTGCAGAAATCATCGCCGGGCGAGCATCGCGTGTCGGTTTGTTCGAATTGCTCGGCTACGATATCCGTTATGATGAGGAATTGTATGAAGAGAAATTTGAGTTGTTGCTGCAAATTAACAGACAGGAAACAGTGGACTGGAGCGGCCGATTCCGTGCACCGCTGCGGGACGCACGAGTCATTCCACGTCCGCAGGCGGGATCGCTTCCGATTTGGCGCGCGGTTGGTGGTCATCCAGCAAGTGCCATCAAAGCAGGTCATGCCGGCGTACCAATGATGCTCGCGACACTTGGAGGTCCTGTAGAAACCTTTAAGCACACCATTGATGTCTACCGCGAAGCAGCCGAGGAAAGTGGCTTTACCCCTTTGGAGTTACCAGTGGCGATGGCTGGATTTTTCAATGTTGCTGAAACGACACAACAAGCAATGGAAGAAGTTGATCCACATGAGGACAAAGGAATGCAGAAAACCAATGGTCGAGGTTATCCACAAAATGCTTTTATGCACGGTGCTGAAATGGACAGCGTTATGAACATCGGCAGTCCCCAGCAAATCATTGAAAAAATTCTTTATCAACACGAATTATATGGACATCAACGCTATATCGCCCAAATGGATTTTGGTGGCGTACCTATCGACCGCTTAAAGCGCAATATCGACTTAATCGGTACAGAAATTCTGCCAGAAATTAGGAAGTATACGGTGAAAAAATAACCAAAAAAGATGGTCCTGGCATTTAACCAGAATCATCTTTTTCGGTTATTGCTGATTTACTTTTAAAGCAGATACAAAATCCAGAAGATCCTTCAAAGGCACATCCGCCATCGAATCTAACCGGTGCTCAACATTCCCGAACTCCATTGTACTCGTTATCTTGTTCGGCACAACCACACAACTCATACCGGCTCGCTTAGCCGCCGTTGCGCCATGAGCAGAATCTTCAAAAACAAGACATGCTTCAGGAGACAAATCCAAACACTTAGCCGCTTGAAGATACAATGCGGGATCGGGCTTCACTTTTTCGACATGGTCTGAAGTTCGGATGCAATGGAAATGATCAAACAGTTCTAGATTTTTCAAATGACCTGAAACCCAGCGATAACTAGAACTCGATGCCAAGCCAACTTTCAAATCCAGCTCCTGTGCCATCTGCAAATACTCAACTACGCCATCGCGTGGTTTTTCCTGCGACAAAACCGAAAGAAACTTTTCTTTATATTGTTTATTGAGCAACTCATGTTCAACCGGCTTGCCAATTTGCTGCTCCATATAATGAAATGGTGAAAAACCACCATCTGTACCGACTTCATTTTGCCACAGCGCGAGTGGCAGCTCGCTGTCATACTGACCGAACATTTCTTGGAGAATGTGATATTGGTGCGTTTCTGTATCAAAAATCAATCCGTCAAAATCAAATATAATTCCGTTTATCATAAGGCACGTCCTTTGCTGCTTAAATGAATAAGCTTAACTGTGAAATTAATCCTACGTAGTCTTGTCGCAAAGCCCGTGAACACATTGTCGTTAAAAAATACCTGAAATACAGTATTCACAATTCTATAGTGATTCAATGATATAAAGCAAAATAACGGAGACTCCCGCGGGATAGCGAGACCCTGGTAGCTGGAAGAGCGACGCCCTGTCACGCCAGCTGCATGACCCGCGTCGTGCGGGCCCGAAAGCGCAGTTGTTTTGCAGAATATCAATTACAGAATAGGGCTCATTTTCACTCATTCACGTCAGCAACTTTGTCACTTCACGTGAAATGGCGTGTGTATTGATTGCTGATTCGAGCTGTCCATTTTTCACGCAGTCGATAAATTCGGCTAGCTCGTAATACATCGAATCGAATTCGTGTACGACAGACAAATCTTCTGTCTCGCCACCTCTGTATTTAATCGTGATAAGTTTAGGGTCGCTGATGCGGTCGATTTCAATAATCCCGTTCTCACCTTGAATTTCACTTGGCATAAACGAATCCGAAATCTTCGAGTACATAATGACTGCTTCTATTCCGGCATAATTCAAAATCATGCTGCCTTGTCCATCGGCACCTGTCGACAATAAAAAGTTATTCTTCATGGCTGATTCGGGGGTGCCTGCCAAATGGATGATGGGTGCAATGCAGTAAACGCCTAAATCCATTTTAGCACCATTGCCGAGCTCAGGTTTAAAGGCATTTTCAATGACACCATTCTTATAATTATCATAGCGTGAAGAATATTGATTATAATGAAAGACAAAACGGCGGATCGGCCCGATTTTATCCATATTCTTTTTCAAATTCAAGAAAGACGGAACAACCGTCGATTTCATTGCTTCCATATAAGTTGCTTTATGAGTCTGCGAAGCTCCAATGACCTGGTCCATTTCCTCAACGGACGTAACGGCAGGCTTTTCGCACAGAACATGAATGCCATGTTCCATGGCCAGTATGCTTTGCTGGGCATGGAAGGCATTGGGAGATGCGATATAAACCGCATCGATATGGCCGCTTTTGAACATAGCTTTCATATCGGTATAGACATTTTGGACTTCGTACTTAGTCGCAAATGCGCTAGCGTTCTCCATCGTACGGGAATAAACTGCGCCAATCGTGAATTCAGGATGTTCTTTGGCCGCTTTTATAAACCGATCAGTAATCCAATTTGTTCCGATAATGCCAAATCTCATTCCAATTCCTCCTAAAGAAAAGTGATTATAGTTTTCTTAACCTCTATTCTAACCTAGATTTTAAAAAAGAGAGAAATTAGTCTTTTCTTCTGTGCAATTCAAAAACACCTTCCAACTCGGGAGGTGTTTTAAAAGAGTCAATCAAAAATCTTTTTTCTCCCATTCATCCTCTGGAATTTCGAGGTCTTCACCCGAGAAGCGCTCTTCCTGAAACGGATCAGCATTCATATGAAAGCCGTTTTGTTCTCAGAAACCGGGCTGGTTTTCACCGATGAATTCGATGCCGCGGACCCACTTGACACTTTTTCAGAAATACAGGTGGGGGACCATGAAGCGCAGTGGATAGACGTGTTTGGCGGTGAGTGGCTCACTATCAAGTGAATGGGCAAGCTAGTACGTCTTCCCGGTCGAGGTCGGAGAGGGCAACATTAGTAGTGTAATCATAGTCGTCGTGAAGCATGACATAGCTGCTTTTAGGCATTACGCCCAGGTCTTTTAACAAGTCGACAAAGCGGACGCCTGTAAACGTATTGTCAAATCGGGACCAGCGCGTCACACAATGGATGTCGCGGGTCACAGTCGTTTGCGGCAATTTCAACAGATCATCACAATGCAGCGTGATTTCCTTGTCGACTTGTCCAAAAATTTTCAAAGTCCAAGTGGCCATATCGTATTCCGGTACTTCGCCTTCATGCAGGACTGGAAGGCGCTCCGTCAAGACTTGTCCCGGAGGCAGGCGTTCGGCCAATGAGGGATCCACTACAGGCACTCGTGTTCGTTTGATCCTTTCGGCTTTGCTCAACTTCATGCGATCACTCCTTTAACTAAATAAAACTCTTCCGCTAAAAAGGAGAAGAGTGGTTGTCTGCTGGTAAAATTCTCTTGCTCATCTCTCAGAACAACTCGGTTCTGTTGGATTTGGGACCATTCCAGCTAGTGAACTGGCGGTCGCCGGGCGTTGTCGGGCCATACCCTTTGCCTCTCTTGATAAGGATGTACAGTATTTAATTTTTTGTGTGACTTATTTTATCTAAACGAACGGTTTCTTACAAGATTATTCGGAAAATTATTCAGCTTCTCTCCAGCTGGCGTTATACTGGAAGTACGTAGAGGATTTGCCGGAATGGGCGAGCTCGATTTTAGAAGAATAAGGGGTCCTTTAAATGAAAAAAATGATGTGTCTTCTAAGTATAGCTATGTTGATGAGCGGCTGCGGCAATACGTCAGCAAACGATGATGAACTGCTTGTTTCGACAGCCTCCAGCCTGACCGAAGTGATGAAAAGGATGGAACAGGAGTTTCACAAGGTGGAACCGGATATTGAACTGAGCTTTAATTACGGCTCATCCAGCAAGCTGAGAAGCCAGATTGAACAAGGCGCACCGACAGACCTGTTTTTATCGGCTAGTGAAAAAGATATGGAATTGCTCGAAAAGCAGCAATTGGTTGAGTCGGAAAGTGTCAGGCCATTTGCTGGAAATCGTCTTGTTCTTGCTTCAGGTAAAGAATTTCCAGAAACTACAAATTTTGCGACTGTTTTATTGAATACAGAAGAAACTATTGCGGTGGGAGAGCCGGACAGCGTGCCACTTGGAGCTTATACAAAGCAAGAATTTGAAAGCCAGAAGCTATGGAAACCGCTTGAAGGCAGGCTTGTTTATGCCAAAGATGCCCGTCAAGTCGTGACGTATGTTGAAAGTGGGAATGCTGATCTTGGCATTATTTATTCTTCTGATGCTGTTATTTCCCGGGAAATAGTAGGGATACTTGAAGTGCCGTGGAAAATGGATTCTATTATTTATCCAGGAGCCATCGTAACAGCTTCTGGAAATCAACAGGCAGCATCCGTTTTTCTGGATTTTGTCACCGGTCCAAAAGGGCAGGCTATTCTTGAGCAATATGGCTTTTTACCGGCAGATGGAGAAACACCATGATGGCGTATGATTTGTCGCCACTTTGGTTATCACTGCGAGTAGCAGCTATTTCCACATTATTTGTGTTTTTGGTCAGCCTTGCGCTGGCGCGATTCATGAGCCGGCGCGAATTTTTCGGCAAAAGCCTTGTTGAAGCTTTGATTCTTTTGCCTTTAGTTCTACCGCCGACAGTCATTGGCTTCGGCTTGATTGTGTTGTTCGGTGTCAACGGTCCACTGGGCATTTTGCTTGAGCAATGGTTCGGATTTCGAGTGGTTTTTACTTGGATTGGTGCAGCAATTGCCTCTTTTGTGGTGTCTTTGCCGCTGATGTATCAAAGTGTCCTCGCTGCTTTTGAAAAAGTAGATCCGCGCTGGGAAAATGTTGCACGGACGATGGGGGTATCTGAATGGCGCATTTTTCGGACCATCACATTTCCGCTGGCCTGGTCGGGCATACTTGCCGGATTGATCCTGGCATTTGCACGGGGAATCGGCGAATTCGGTGCGACACTAATGATCGCAGGTTATATACCAGGTGTGACGGAAACGGTGCCGCTGGCGATTTACTTTGCTTATGAAGCAGGAGATATGGAAAAATCCTTGTTTTGGGTGCTGATTATTTCCTCACTTGGGGTAGCCGCCATCACATGGGTCAATTACTGGCGCAGAAAGACCGCCATGCGTATCGGAAGGGAGTGAGCAAATGCTTTTAGTGGACTTTCAAAAACAGTTAGACCATTTTAGTTTAAAAATGGTATTCGAGCTAGACCGAGAAATCCTGGCACTGGTTGGCTCTTCCGGTTCCGGTAAGACAACACTGCTGAATTGCCTGGCGGGAATTGTTCATCCAGATGCCGGGCAGATTTCATTGAATGGCACAGATTTTTTTAAAAGCGGACAAAAGCCGCTTAAGATTCAAAAGAGGAAAGTCGGCTATTTGTTTCAGGATTATGCGTTGTTCCCGCATTTGACTGTAGAACAAAATATTTTGTACGCAGTGCCTCGGGGAACGGATATCTTACATATTACGGAACTGACAAAAATTCTAGGTATCACCAGTCTGTTGGCCAAATACCCCCATCAGATTTCAGGTGGTGAAAAGCAACGTGTCGCATTAACACGTTCTTTAGCTGCCCAGCCGGATATCCTGTTGCTTGATGAACCCTTTTCAGCCTTGGATGACGCCAACCGTGACCACTGTCAGGAGGAACTGTTGCGGATCCACCAACAATGGCAAATTCCGATGATCTTTGTGACACACCGGATTGCGGATGCTGAGAAGCTGGCAGATCGCATTATGCGGATTGAAAAGGGACAAATGACAGAGAAGACCGTGGGTTGAGGACAACTGAAGTTTTAGGTAAATCATGGTAAAGTGACAATAACGAAGAAACTGTTTGAGCAATCAAACGGCTAGAAAGTAGGAAGCAAAGTGGATGAACGCTATTCAAGACAAGTCTTATTTAAACCGCTTGGCCAAACGGGTCAGCAAAAACTATCTTTAGCGACAGTCACCATCGTTGGATGTGGGGCTTTAGGGTCGGCGATTGCTGAAACATTGACGCGTGCCGGTATTGGAACCATCCATCTGGTCGATCGTGATTACGTGGAAAGATCAAATTTGCAACGTCAGCAATTATTCACGGAAGAAGATGCACGTCAAATGATGCCAAAAGTGGCGGCGGCAGAGCAACGGCTAAAAGCCATCCGCAGTGATTTAAGATTATTCACGTATTTAGAGCATTTGGATGCAGCAGGGATGGAAAAACTCGCGGCAGTTAGTGAGTTGATTTTAGATGCTACGGATAATTTTGAAACTCGTTTGTTGATTAACGACGCGTCTGTAAAATTTGGTGTGCCATGGATTTATGGAGCTTGTGTGGGCAGTTCAGGTGTCGTGTTTCCATTCGTTCCAAGCGAAAGCTCGTGTTTTCGCTGTCTTTTGCCCGTCCTTCCAGCAATCAATGAAACATGTGATACGGTCGGCATCATTTCACCAGCGGTCCAGGTGACGGCAGCGCTTCAATGCACAGAAGCGCTGAAATGGCTGAGCGGAAACCGAGAAGCGATGCGGAAAAAGATCCATCATTTCAATTTGTGGGATAATAGCCAGCTGGATATCGGCGTTTCGCGCATCAAAGATCCACAATGTAAAACGTGCGGAGAAGACGCAGTGTTCCCATCGCTTACCGAAACAGGTGTGAGTTCCTATGCGGTTTTATGCGGCCGTGATGCGGTTCAGATTCTGCCTGATCCGAACCGGCCTATCACTTTAGATGATGCTGAAAAAATTGGTAACCGACTTGAAGCAGGGGTAAAACGAACGCCTTATTTCGTCGAATTGAAAGTCTTCCATCACCGCATGGTGCTGTTCGGAAATGGCCGTTTGCTGATTCATGGTGTTCGCAACGTGGCGGCAGGCCGAAAATTATACCATCAAGTATTCGGGTAAACAGGAGGGGGAATTTGCATGTCGGAATCGTTCCAAACGGATCATCAAGTGCGCATGGCGGTATTGACTGTCAGCGATACGCGGACAAAAGAGACGGATACCGGAGGCCAGCTTGTACAGCGGCTCGCCCGGAATGAAGGGCTGGAAATAGTGGAGTATGACGTAGTGGAAGATGATATTGCGGCCATTCGCGTTATCGTGTCCGACTGGCTTGAGAAGGATCGAATTGATGTAGTTATTACTACTGGCGGAACGGGAATTGCCAAACGCGATGTCACCTTGGAAGCCGTCAAGCCGTTTTTTGAAAAGGAAATTGATGGGTTTGGTGAACTCTTTCGTTACGTTAGCTTTTCCGAAGACATCGGCACGAAAGCGCTTCTAAGCCGCGCAGCAGCAGGTGTTGTCAATGACAAAGCCATCTTCGTTCTACCGGGATCCAGGGGAGCTGTGAAACTTGCGATGGAACGGCTGATCCTCCCGGAAATCCAGCACATTTACTCTGAATTGAACAAACACCACCAGCCAGGTTTTTAGTAAGTTGCTGAAAAAAGATTCACCAACCAGTAAAAAGTAAAAGCCTATGGAACCGTCAGTTCATGACAGGTCCATAGGCTTTTTAGGTACAGTTGATTAAGCGGTGAAGTTGCCGTCATGGCTCAGCAGATCGGCGGATTTTCCGTCGATCATCTCGGTACTGTTGTTGATGAAAATTATCTGGAGTGGACCGTCAGTCGCGTGCGTAATCACCTGATTTCCCGCCGGTTTTCTGGAGTAGCATCGTCGGACCGATGATCATTTCCTTACCGGCGGCTTTGCACATATCGTAGATCGTCAAAGCAGCAGCTGAAGCGGCCGTTAGAGCTTCCATCTCAACACCTGTGGGCCCCTTCGTTTTGACTTCGGCTGTCAGCAAGACTTCAAAATGATTAACATCTTCATCGACGTTCCACTGAAATTCAATATCGACACCACTAAGAGCCAAGGGATGGCACATTGGAATAATCTGTGCGGTGTTTTTGGCGGCCATAATGCCGGCCACCTGAGCGACGGCAAAGACATCACCTTTTTTATTGGTGCCTTCTTTGATCTGTTGGTAAATCGCTTTGTTCAGCAGAACAGAAGTAGTGGCACGGGCTGTGCGGACGCTGTCTTTCTTATCGGAGACGTCGACCATTTTTGCGCGGCCTTGAGCATTGAAATGAGTCAGTTCTGACAACGGAATCATCCTTTCAGTAGTGAATATTTTCAGTATAGCATGACTGATGGAAGACATGATTGTTCATGTGACCATTCAATCAAGCATCAGTGACCTTATTTTACGCTCTCAAAATCGAGGAATTTATCTTAATTTGACGAGTGGGTATAATTTCTATTATTTACAATATTATTCCAGTGTGTTTGAATAGAAATAGCATAAGAAAAAGGTGGAGATCAATTGAAAACTACAGAGTATCAAGAAAATTTAAATCCATTTACCGCAATCTGGACGCGTCCACGCGCTAGCGTTCGATACGTCATTGAAGAGAAAGCGTCTAGTTTTACCTTCTTATTAATTGTTTTGTCAGGCTTTGTGGGAGGTCTTCTTAGCAGTCTAGATTCAGAGCAGTTTCTTCCTGTAGGGGGAATCTTTTTGCTGGCTCTGTTAGGTGGACCGATTGGAGCTGTAGTGAGTACGGCTATTGGTTCCGGTATTTACCTGTTGGTTGGCCGGTTATTTAAAGGTGAAGCCACGTATACCGAAATGTTTCGTGCAGTATTAACGGGGCAAATTCCGCAAATTTGGCTTTTTCCCATGCTAGTGTTTTGGATGCTGCTATTTCCAGAAACTTATTTTCTACAGTCAGGTGAGATGCCATTTGAAGACGGCGATCTGCTATCGCTACTTTTCATCCTTATTTTAGGGATTGTGTCTATTTGGACGTTCATCGTTCAATGCAAAGCTGTTGGGGAAGCGCATAGAATTTCCGCCTGGAAAGGTTTTTTTATCATCGTTATTCCTGCAACGGTGTTTATTGTAATCATCGTGGCCATTATTGCTGCAGTTATGATTGCAAGTGTATAAGTTGTTCAAAAAAACAAGGCAACCCTAATGGTTGCCTTGTTTTTTATGGTTTCTCCACTTTCTTGACATCTCCTGTCTCTTCAACATCCGCTACTTCCCGCCGAACGGTTTCATTGATGACTTGAACGTCTTTGACTTTGCGTTTGCCGATGACAATTTCTTCACGGATCACTTTCTTTTTGCCGATATCCAGGCGCTCTTCGGAGAGCGGAATGTAGATGGCATCGCCTTTTTCGTAAGCTTGTTTTGGTGTCAGCACCTGCTCATCTTTTTCGGTGTCCATTTCCGCAGAAAGGGGGCGTCGGTCGATGACAATTTCTTCACGTTCCACTGGTACTTGAATTTCTCTATCTTCTTCCACCAGCTGCTTCTGGACCTGAATTTTACCTGTCTGGACTTTTTCCTTGTCGATGCTTAGCTGTTCCTCGTGGAGTGCGAGATGCTGCTCTTCGGTATCGGAGCCGGCAGTAGGAAGATCGCTTTCTCGGTCGGGTCGCAAAGCTGCTTCCGGTTGAGGTGCAGATGCAGGTTCACTGTTTGTGTAAAGGAGGAGCTTGCCGTTCTCGACCTGCCGGAAATAATGGTCTGTTTCTTCCGTGTGTAGTCCCATCCGGTTAAAGGCATCTTTTGTGATGTCTTCGCCAGCTAAAAAGGCAATGACTTTGCCTTTGAAATTATCGCGGTCCTGTGTGTCGACATGAACCGCGGTGTGATCGATCAGCAAGTGGATCTGTTCGTCATGATTGGATACTAGATACAGCTCTTCTTCTTCGTATCCTGCTGCTTTTAATTCACCCACTTTGATCAGTACTTGCGCCTGCGCGTCAAAAAGACCGATGAGTTTATTCCCTTTTTTCTCCATGCTCTATTCCTCCTGTGTCACTTGCACCAATTAACTTTGTTAAAGCTCTTTTACCCATAGTTGCATGCGGGATAAACCTCATGACATCAGGACGTAAAAGGCGCATCCAGATCAACTCGACCGGATGCGCCTTTTGCTGCTCATTAAAATGAGTTGCGCTCATCTTTTTTCGATTTGACCTGTTCGTCAATATCCGCTTCTTCGCGGCGTACGGTTTCATTGACCACTTCCGTGTCCTGCACTTTGCGTTTGCCGACAATAATTTCTTCACTGACGACGTCTTTCTTGCTGACTTCGACCCGTTCTTCGGAAACAGGGATGTGGATGGTTTCTCCATCATCGTAAACGCCTTTATCCGTCAATCCACCTGTTCCGGAGGTGACTTCTTCGTTTACCTGCCGGCGTTCTAAGTAGACCTCTTCGCGTTCGACCGGTACTTCGATGGTCTGCTGCTCTTCGACTACATGCTTGCCTACATTCACTTCACCAGTCTGTACGCGTTCTTTGTCGACGCTCAGGCGCTCTTCATGAAGGCGAAGATGTTCTTCTTCGTCGTGGCTGCCGGGAGTCGTCTTACTTGCCGCTCCGGCTCTTGTTTGAGTGCCATCGTATGGCTTATACGATGAACCGTAGTCGCTGTTTACATAAAGCACGAGTTTGCCGTTTTCTACTTGGCGGTAATACTCATCTGCTTCGCTGGTTCCCAATCCCATTTGAGTGAAAGCGTCTCGTGTGGAATCCTCTCCAGAAATAAAAGATTTGAATTTGCCCATTATATCCTCGTCTTCCTGTGTATTTAAATGAACATCCGTCTGGCCCTGGACCATGGACAGCTGATCATCATGCTTGGCAATTACATACATATCCTCTTCTTTATAGCCTTGTGCTTTCAGTTCACTGATTTTATGCAAAACTTCCGCTTGTACGTCGTATGCTTGAATTAAAGTTGTTTCTTTGTTTGTCATTGTCAATTCCTCCTAATAGTGATCAATCACCTGTAAAGTAAGGTAATGATAATCTACCCCGTAGTTTTTCAGAATAAACCCCTCGTAATTTCTGCGGAATAGGAAAATTATATTTTTCTTCAAGCGCCAAGCAGAGCGACTAGAAGGAGCAGAGGGGTTACCTTGGATGAATGCGAAAGTACAGCGACAAATATCCGATGAAAAATAAAGGCTTGCTTTACTGCTCTTTTTTTTGTACAATTTAAAACGTAATCATTACTATTTAAGGGAAATAGAAAGGAGGCTGTGCCATTATGGAAGAACTTGTTCCGGTTACGGTGCTGAGCGGGTATCTGGGAGCTGGCAAAACAACTTTGCTCAATCATTTGCTTCACAACCGGGAAAACCTGAAAGTGGCAGTTATTGTCAATGACATGAGCGAAGTGAACATAGATGCAGCCTTGGTCCAACAAGGAGGCTTTTCTCAGACAGAGGAAAAACTGGTCCAAATGCAGAATGGCTGCATCTGCTGTACCTTGAGGGAGGATCTCATGGTGGAGGTTGAGAAGCTGGTGAAACTTGGAGATATCGACTGCATCGTGATCGAATCATCCGGCATCAGCGAACCGTTGCCAGTGGCGCAAACTTTCACATATCAGGACGAAGCGATAGGAATCGATTTGACAAAAATTTGCCGCTTGGATACGTTAGTTACCGTAGTGGATGGTTATGCTTTTTGGAAGGATTTTGCATCTGGAGAGTCGCTGCTGGAAAGAAGCCAAGAGGCGACAGCAGAAGACGTTCGGGAAATTTCGGACTTACTGATCGATCAAATCGAGTTTGCCAATGTCATTCTAGTAAACAAAATGGATTTGGTGACGCCGCAGGAACGAAACCGACTAAAGGGGTTGCTTGCATCACTAAATCCGGATGCGCAGATCATTGAAACCATGAACTCGAAAGTGGCTTTGGACAAAGTAGTAAACACGGGCTTATTCGATTTTGATAAATCGAGCCAAAGCGCCGGCTGGATCAAGGAACTGAACGAAGAGCATATTCCCGAATCCGATGAATATGGCATTGCTTCATTTGTCTACCGGAGCAAAAAACCGTTCCATCCAGAACGGCTGATGGAATGGATATTGGAATGGCCAGTGGAAGTTGTTCGTGCCAAAGGCTTTTTGTGGCTTGCAACAAGAACTGAAGCGGCGGTTTTATTGTCACAGGCCGGGCCATCGCTTGGCATTGAGCATGCAGGCCAATGGGATCTGGAAAATGGCGTTAAAATGACCGAGTTGGTGATGATTGGCATTGACATGGACCAAGCAGGTATAGTCAAAGAGCTGGATCAGTGTTTGCTGACAGATGAAGAAGAGACACAGGATTGGACAACATTCCATGATCCACTGCCAGGATTTCAATTACTTTCTTGAGGAGGAAAAACGATGAGAGTCAATATAACATTAGCATGCACAGAAACCGGGGACCGAAATTACAACACAACGAAAAATAAGCGGACAAACCCGGAACGCATTGAATTGAAAAAATACAGTCCACGTCTCAAGAAGGTCACGATTCACCGTGAGACGAAATAATTTTTTGTGAAATATAAATCGTAATAATTACTTTTAGGAGGTAGAAGAATGGCTAAAAAATCAAAAGTTGCACGTCATAAAAAGCAGCAGGCAATGGTTGAACGATATGCAGAACTGCGTCAGGAACTGAAAGAAAAAGGTGACTTTCAGGCATTGGCAAATTTGCCGAAAGATTCATCTCCAGTCCGTTTAAATAATCGCTGCGGTGTGACAGGGAGACCACGCGGCTTTATGCGCAAGTTCGGCATGTCGCGGATCGTTTTTAGGGATTTGGCGCATAAAGGCCAGATTCCCGGTGTTAAAAAGGCCAGTTGGTAGAGCGATCTTTCATGTCTTTTCTTTCTAAAAAATTTAAAAGAATGGAAACTGTCGACTAGCAGCACATTCCCATCACGGTGAGCAGTGGTGTTGCGGCTTATGAATCTGGAGATAATGTGGAAAGTTTGTTGTCGCTTGCTCATGGTTTTCTCTACAAAGCTAAGGCTAGTAGCAGAAATTGCGTCATTGGAAACTAATACAGAACTGCACCGTACATCCGTCTTTGAGGCGGATGTATTTTTTTGCGGAAAAACGGTAAATAAACCCATTACAATCCTCGGTTCAAAGGCTATAATAAAGGCATAAAAAAATATCTTTGCCTTTGGAGGTTCTGATGGAAAAATACAATCGATTGCTGGGTGAACGGGTGATAGCAGATAAGGCATTAGTTGCTCAGTTAATTCATGAAGAAGCGGTCAAACACACTCCCCTTGAGCAATTGCTAGAGCATAAGGAATTAGTGGAGGTCGTCAAAGCAGCCAGAGCCGATTTTGTGGAATTGCTTGGAGAATCCATCATCAATAGCTGTGACGAGGAAAAAGTGCTTGCAGGTATCGCAGCTTGGGGAGAAGCGACAGGGAACTTCTTTTTTGAAAACAATATGGCATTGGATGATGCTATGGCGGAAACCTCGCTTTACCGCAAACACATCGGAAAAATCATTAAGACAGAAGCGATTCATAAAAAAATGGACCTTCCGCTTCTTTTTAATGTCATGGAGTTTTTCCATTCATTGCTGGATCATGCAGTATATTCGTATACAAATACTTACACGGGTTCGTATCAGCGGAAATTGAAATCGGCAAGAAAGGAATTTCTTGAACTGTCAGCACCGGTCGTCCCTGTCAGTGATCAGATTGCCATTTTGCCGTTAGTAGGCAGTATTGAAATTGACCGTGCCCGCTATATTCTGGAGAAGACACTGCTATCCGCCAATCAGCTGAAAATCAAGATGCTCATTGTAGATCTGTCGGGAGTGGTACGGGTAGACTCGATGGTGGCGGAACAAATTATCAAAATTGTCCAGTCGCTGAAGCTAGTTGGGGTACGGTCCATTCTGACTGGCATCCGACCCGAAATCGCCAGAACGTTGGCTGAAATTGGCGTCGATTTAAAAGACCTAGAAATTGGCGGCAGCTTAAAGCGGGTTTTGGAACAGATGAAAGATAACGAATTTAAAAAACGTTGAAGCCCGAGGGCTTCAACGTTTTTTTGTGATGAACTTAGTTAGTAACAGCCTCTGAATGCAGATCTGGCAATGATTTACGCAATGCTGAGGCTTCTTCTTCGGTCAATGAAAGCATCGGCAAGCGTACACCACCTACCTGGACACCGGTCATGTTGAGCGCTGCTTTGACCGGAGACGGATTTGGCGCAGCGAACAATGCTTTCATGGTCGGCAATAAACGTCTATGGATAGCCGCTGCTGTTTTTACGTCACCTGTTTTAAAGCTAGTAATCATGTCCTGCATAGCGCTGCCGATAATATGTGCAGACACTGAGACGATACCAGTTCCGCCGATTGACAGCATCGGTAAAGTCAGACTGTCATCACCGCTGTAGACAGAAAAAGATGCCGCTGTTTTTTCAATGATTTCTGCAGTTGCATCTAAGTCGCCGCTCGCTTCTTTGACAGAAACAATGTTGTCAATCTTGGACAGGCGGATAATCGTCGCTGGGGACATAGTGACCACGCTGCGCCCTGGAATATTGTAAAGCATGACTGGCAGACGTGTAGACTGGGCAATTGCCTGGAAATGTTGGAACATACCTTCCTGTGACGGCTTGTTGTAATAAGGAGTGACCAACATGACGCCGTCAACGCCAGATTCTTCCGCTTGTCTCGTCAATGAAATGGATGCGCGCGTATTGTTTGAGCCGGTCCCTGCGATGACTGGGATTCTGCCGGCGACGATGTTGACGGTAAACTGGAACAACTCTACTTTTTCATCTGTTGATAAAGTCGGAGATTCACCTGTTGTTCCCGCGATGACAAGGGCATCTGAACCGTTCGCTATCAAATGCTCTATCAGTTTCTGAGTTGCCGGAAAGTCAATTTCTCCATGTTGATCGAATGGTGTTACCATTGCTGTAATTACTTGGCCGAAATTCATAAAAAACACACCCTTTTCTAATTTTTGTCGAAGCTTAGAGGTGAGGGGCCAGTCAGGAATGAACAAAAAAAGCAGCAACGAGGGGTCCCGTTGCTGCAGTAGAAACAATGTTTACCATTCGTTCCTGTGCATCAGATAGCCCTCCATATAGTTTCCTATATGACAGTCCTGCATTTGTTGAATGCAGACCCAGCGAACAGAAATATGAGATTTCCGCCACTTCGGCAAATCCCCCTTTCGGCAAACGTCAATGGATCTCATTGTCCTCGTTTTGCGTACTGGTGGTTTTTGCGCCTCTATCCTACTCCATGAAAGCTGGAGCAAGAAATATTTAATTAGCTGTACTATAACAAATTTCCCTGTCAATTACAAGATAGAGAATGTAAAATCTTACGAAAAAGGAGTGATCCGGGATGAACGAGCAGACCTATGAATACCAGTTGAACATCGTAACAGAGGGAAACCAGCAGGGCTTCACGGATTCTTTGCACCATAACCGATACGAACCGACACCCTATGAGCTGCTGGACAAGCTATTCCAGAATTATAGCCTGTCCTCTGGAGACAGACTGGTGGATGTGGGATGTGGAAAAGGTCGCTTAAACTTTTATGTGCATCATTTATTTGGTGCAAAAAGTGCAGGTATCGAAATGAATCCAGTGTTCTACACCGAAGCTCTCGAAAATAAAAAACGATATTTGAAAAAGCATGCTGCTGCGGAGTCTAGCATTAACTTTTATAATTGCTTGGCACAGGAATATTCGATCGTAGCACAAGACACTATATTTTATTTTTTTAACCCTTTTTCCGTGGAGATCTTTATTGCTTTTATCAATAAAATTTTAATCTCAGTCGAAACAAACTCACGGAAAGTAGAAGTGATCCTGTTTTTTGCCTCACAGGAATACAGCGACTTTTTGGAAACTAGCACCGTTTTTCAATTGATAAAAGAAATCCAACTGCCCGATTTCCATAAAAATCCGCGCGAACGATTTTTAATTTATCGTCTGCCTAAAATGGATTAGAACTAGGACGATAACGGGTATGTTTACAATAAAAACAGTTGCGAAACGAGGAACCTTTATGGAATGGAAAGACAGAAAAGCCAGTAGAAACGTTGAAGACAGAAGAGGGAAAGGTGGTGTAATAGTAGCAGGAGGCGGCATCGGCAGTATTTTGATTGTGCTGTTAGTAGCATTTTTAGGCGGTGACCCGGGTGTCATTCTTGATCAATCAAATGGATCATCAGTGTCGACTTCAAACCAGCTGTACGAGTCAACAGCGCAAGAAGAAGAGTTGGCTGAATTTGTTTCAGTCGTTTTGGCTGATACCGAACAGGCCTGGACGGAAGTATTCGAAGAAGAAGGAATGGAATATGTCGAGCCGACATTGGTGCTTTACAGCGGAAGTGTTGAGTCTGCATGTGGGACGGCAGGTGCAGCCGTCGGTCCATTTTATTGTCCAGGCGACTACAAACTTTATATTGATTTGAGTTTTTACAATGAACTACACACCCAATTTCAAGCACCAGGCGATTTTGCTATGGCCTATGTAGTGGCACACGAAGTCGGACACCACGTCCAGAATCTTCTTGGTGTCATGGAAGAAGTGCAGCCTCTCCGCAACCAACTAAGCGAAGAAGAATACAATAAAGTGCAAGTTCGCTTGGAACTGCAAGCTGATTATTTATGGGGTGTTTGGGCAAATCATGCACAAGGCATGGGCTATCTAGAAGAAGGCGACCTAGAAGAAGCACTGACAGCGGCAAGTGCTGTAGGAGACGACACCATTCAACAACGTGCGCGTGGTTACGTAGTACCCGAAAGTTTTACACACGGCAGTTCCGAACAACGCCAAAGATGGTTCAAAAAAGGCTTTAAGGCCGGCAATTTAAAAGAAGGCGACACATTTAAAGCGACTGATTTGTGAGTGTAAATATTGAACTGAAGAGTTAGCTATTTAACTATAATATTTGAAAAAGACGAGGAAATCTTTTCAAGCGAACACTTTGATCAACAAGAAGTGAACGCGTATCTGGTGTGATAGAACAAAGCTAGCATAGCGATACAAGAGAAGACAATTTTTTCGTCGTCTTTCACTCTTTCTTTTAAGTGTTTTCAAATGACTAATTGTTAAGATGTGGAGTAAACCAACGGAGACTCCAAGGGAGCAGCGAAGCAACATGGAAAGAAATCCACTCGGGCGTAAAGCCCGAGTTAGTTCGGTGCAAGCCCGCAGGAAAGCGGAGTTGGTTTGCGGAACGTCTTTTAAAACTATTAATTCACCTTACATAGAAATCACTTTTTCAAATGCGATTAAAAGGGTGGAGCATTGATATTTTTGCTGATGTGATTCATTATATAAAATAGACAGTCTTTTCATGTGAGGTGAAAAGAAATATAGTTCTGTGAAGGAAGTACAGCATGATGGATGACAATATCACACGCATAGAATACAACGGCAAAGAATTGATCCTAATCGGTACGGCACATGTTTCTAAAGCTAGTGCAGAGCAGGTTAAAGCTGTTATCGAAGCAGAGCAGCCGGATTCAGTGTGCATCGAACTCGATGCGCAGCGCTATGAATCGGTTACGCAAGGCAGCAAATGGAAAGAGACAGATATTTTCAAAGTGATCAAAGACAAAAAAGCTAGCTTGCTTTTGATGAACTTGGCGATTTCTTCTTTTCAAAATCGACTCGCAGATCAGTTCGGGATTAAACCCGGACAAGAAATGATTCAAGGAATCGCGTCTGCTAAAGAGGCAGGAGCAGAACTCGTGCTGGCGGACCGCAATATCCAAGTGACGTTTTCGCGTATTTGGGGCAATATCGGCTTTATGGGAAAAGCACAGTTGTTGACATCTGTATTCTTCAGCATTTTCAGCAAAGAAACCATTTCAGAAGAAGATTTGGAAAAGATGAAATCACAAGATACGTTGAACGCGGTAATGGACGACTTTACACAAGCCTTTCCTAAACTAAAAGAGCCGCTTATTGATGAACGAGACCAGTATTTAGCGCAAAAAATAAAAAATGCGCCTGGAAAAAAAATCGTTGCGGTTCTTGGAGCAGCTCATGTGCCAGGCATTATCAAAGAAGTTCATAACGAACACGATTTAGCGAAGTTGTCGGAAGTTCCGCCAAAATCAAAATGGCCGAAAATCATCGGCTGGGCAATTCCGCTGGCGTTGGTCGCAATGATTGCCATTACTTTCATGAATAATCCGGCAGCCGGTATCGACCAAACCATTAGCTGGATCCTATGGACAGCCTGTCTTGGCGCTATTGGCGCTGCTGTAGCTTTTGGTCATCCATTAGCAATACTGACAGCTTTCGTCGGCGGACCAATCGGGGCACTGCACCCCCTTTTGGCTGCAGGCTGGTTTTCCGGGCTTGCGCAAGCCTACATTCGTCGCCCCAACGTTGGAGATTTTCAGACTTTATCGAAAGACGTGTTTACACTTAAAGGATTTTGGGACAATAAAGTCACGCGCGTTCTGTTGGTCGTTGTTTTGACAAATGTCGGAACTGCGGCAGGCAATGTCATCGGCGGCGTGGATGTTATCCGCTTGTTTTTCCAAAATCTATAATCGGATTTTTAACCGGACAGCGCAATTTGGCTGTCTGGTTTTTTTAGTTTACTGACGACGTTTTTTCCAGGGAAAAGGGTATAGATAAGTAACAGATTGCTAAAAATAAAGAGGCGCTTTACGATGGGCTTTTTTCTGGTTGGGATTTTGCTCTGGTCTCTAGTCATTGTGTCGATTGTGCTGGCGATTATCGGTCTTTGGAAAAGATCATGGAAAGCAATTGCTTGGAGCGGAATCACGTTGCTTCCGCCAATTTTACTCATTTTTATGGGAGGGCAGGGAATGTGGTTCCGGTTGTCTATTCTGTTGCCGCTGCTGTTATTTGTCGCTGCTTTTCTGATGAAGCACCAAAAGATGTACACTTTGTAAAATCGGATGGAATTTTCATCCGATTTTCTGTGCTATTTACTAGTATTTTTAATGCTATAGTTATACAATAATTATACAAAAATGCAGAGGAGACGGGCCGATGAAGTATATACTAGACCGAGGCAAGTTATTCATATTTTTAATTTTAATTCTGTCGATTGTAGGGGCGTATGTCTTTATCACATTACCTCAACGTGAGATTCCCGAAACACCGTCAAGCCTAGTTTTGATTTCAACAATCTTGCCGGGTGCAGGACCGGAGGAAGTGGAAACTTCCATAACCAATCCGCTGGAAAGTGAAATCCAAAAGGTAGATGGCATTGCCTCGCTGCAATCAGTGTCTGCCAATTCTGCTTCCATTATTACGTTGGAAATAGAAGACGGTGAAAATCCGGATGAGTTAATCAACAGCATCCAGCAGCAAGCAGGAAATGCCACATCAGGGTTCCCTGATAACGCATCAGAGACAACGGTAGAAAAACTAGATTTAACTTTTCCTTTAGTCTCATATATGTTCTATGGAGACAAAGAAGAACTGGCAAATATGGAAGATGCTTTATCGACGCTTTCTGAGGAAGTGGAAGCCGTTTCTGGAGTTGCTGGAACAACGGTTAAAGGCTTGAATTCACAGCAAGTTCTGATTGAACTTAATAGTGAAGAGTTAGCAGCTAACCAGCTTCAGCCATTTGAAGTGCTCCAATCGCTTCAACAAGCGAATCAGCCATTGTCTCTTGGAACACACGATAACGGCAATGAGCAAGTCAGCCTGACTGTGCAACAAGGTCAAGGCATCGAGAAACTAAAAGAACTGCAAGTAGGTGCAGCAGCAGTTCCACTTGCAGATGTTGCGACGATCGAAACGGTAGATCAAGAAACGGAAGATATTGTCACGTTCGAAGGCGAAGACGCCATTTCGTATACCGTCTTTTTGCAGACAGGACAGGATGTTCCTGCTGTAGATGATAATGTCTCTGAAATTATTGAAGAATTTGCAGGAGATCTGCCAGCCGGAGTGCAAGCAGAGAAATATGAATCTCAAGCGGATAATGTGAATGAAATCTTCGACGGCCTATATGTTTCATTGGCTATCGCTGTATTAGCTGTTTTGATTGTCACGACAGCTGGATTAACTTTGTATGGATCTTTTGCGGTTGCGTTAACCGTGCTAGTTTCGGTACTAATCGGGATGATTCCGATTCCATGGCTGGGCGTTGACTTAAACCAGATTTCAGTTATCGGTCTCATTATTGCGATCGGTATTCTAGTCGATGACAGTATCGTGGTCAATGATAATATTCAGCGGCGTTATAAGCTAGGTGATTCAGCACTTGATGGAGCCATTACCGGTGTCCGCGAAGTGTACCCATCTATTATTTCTTCTAGTTTGGCGATTGTCGTCACATTTTCACCGTTATTGCTGTTGTCAGGTGGTAATGGTGCGTTTATCAAGGCCTTGCCAAGTATTTTAATTACGACGATTTTAGCTTCAACGGTGCTATCGATTACACTTGTACCAATGATGCAATATTTGAAAACGAAACGAAGAGCGAAAAAAATTTCGGATACTCCTGGATTTTTAGGGAAACCACTCGAGAAAATCGCTTTGTTTTATTCAAATAAAGTATTGCGTGGCGTATTAAAACGCCCTCTACTTGTTGGAGTCGGAGGCTTGTTGGTCGCGACTGGGCTATTGTCCCTTGCGCTCTTTACGCCTTTTGAATTTTTCCCAGCAGCTGACCGCGAAGAAGTAACAATGAATGTCCGCCTGGCAGAAGGCACAACGATTGAAAATACCGATGAATTTCTTGCTAGTTTGACAGAAGAAGTCGAATCTGAAGATGACAACATTGCTGAAATCTCAATCTTTTCGGGTGAAGGCTTGCCGAACTTGTTTGCATCTTCAATGAATAATACAGGAGGCAACACAGGTCAAGTGGTATTCCGCATTGACCGTGACCAAACAACCGCTGCTGATTTTATCGATAAATGGCAGCCCGAGTTACGCGAGCGTTTCCCAGAAGCAGAAATTTTCTTGGATACGATTGTTCAAGGTCCACCTGTAGGGGCTCCAGTTACAGTGGATATTACAGGTGAAGATATTGAAGAGTTAGCATCTCTCCGCGACCAATTAAAAGAACAGATGCTTGCAGAAGGCGCTACGATTGTTACAGACAATTTAGGTGATCCGGTTCCAGCGATTGAGTATGTGCCGAATCAAGATGCGCTACAAGAAAACAAGATCGCACTTAGTTCAGTAACCAATCAACTGCAGCTTTTGACACAAGGTGTGCCTCTATACACCATTTATGAAAGTCAAATGCCGTATCAAGTGTTCTTAAAGCAATCCGGCATTGACGAAGGTCAACCAATTGATTTGTCTCAATTCGAGGTTCCGGCACTTAGTCAACAAGGACCACCGACATTGGTTCCGATGGATGAGTTGCTAACACCAGAAGACACAACGAAATTGTCACAAGTGCCGCATAAAGAAGCGGAACGTTCGATTACGCTTCGTGCATTTGGTGACGTTGCTGACTTTGAAAACAAAATGCTAGCAGTCGTGGATACAGAGCGTGAGTCTTTGCCAGAAGGCTATGAATTATCAACGGGTGGAGAAAACTCTGATCAGGAAGCTTTCTTTGCTGAAATTAGCATCCTGTTCCTAGTGGTCATTTTGCTCGTGTATCTCGTTATCGCATTCCAGTTTAAATCGTTCAGCTTGCCATTCCTTGTCTTAATCGCCGTTTACTTAGGTGTTTCTGGTGCCATTCTTGGATTGTTCTTAACGCAAACGCCGCTAAGTTTCCTTGGCGTTATGGGAATTGTTTCGCTGACAGGAATCGTGGTACGAAACGCAGTCGTCTTGATCGACTTTGTAGAAACGCGTCGTCTATCGGGAAACTTCGATATTAAAGAAGCTATTATTGAATCTGGCTATGCTCGTATCAAACCCATTCTTTTGACAACCATTACATCGATTATTGCACTCGTGCCAATTGCGTTGTCAGGAGATCCACTGTTTGAACCATTGGCTGTGACCATCATTGCCGGTTTGGCATTCTCCAGCCTGTTTACACTGGTGATGATTCCAGCGTTGTACCTGGTATTCTACCGGGTGAACCGACGCAGAAATAAAATTGCAGAATAAAATGGAACTGTGCAGCCTTCGGGTTGTGCAGTTTTATTTGTTTACAAATTGCATGAAAGAAATTAGCTACTATCCGTCGATCCCGGCTGAACGACGCTTGTCGTATCGACTATTGTCAGCGATCGTGTAGTAGAAAGAGGTTTTTTTTATGGCGCTTCGGTTTAAAAGCATTAGCGATATTTTATTCTTTCAAGAGTGGCTGAAAAGAAATGAAGCACAATAGCAGAGACTCTTAGCGACGCAGTGGCAAGATAAGAAATCTACTTGAACGCTGCAGCTGTTGTCATGATGTTCTGTGCCGACAGTACAGCTGTTTAGCAAAGTGTCGATAGGTAAAATTATAGATTCAACCGGTATAGGTGAATATTTGAAAAATGAGAGGGTAAGCCATTTAATAAAGACAAATAGTAGGGGGGAACAGGAAATGGCAGAAATTCAACAGAAGAAAGTAGACGATAATATTGCAAATGGCCCTTTTCTGGCAGTGCTAATGGCTGGAGTCTTTATAGCCATTCTCAATCAAACCCTGCTGGCAACAGCTTTGCCCAGTATCATGGACGACTTGAGTATTACCGCCAACACAGCGCAATGGTTGACGACGGTATTTATGCTGGTTAATGGGGTTATGATTCCAATTACCGCTTTTTTGATTGGAAAATTTTCTACACGTAACTTGTTTTTTGTAGCGATGGGTCTATTTGCGACAGGCACAATCATTTGTGCTTTTGCTCCAGGATTCTCAGTTCTCATGGTCGGTCGAATTGTTCAAGCAGCGGGTGCAGGCATCATGATGCCTTTAACCCAGACCGTACTGTTCATTATATTTCCAGTGGAAAAGCGCGGACAGGCTATGGGCTTATTCGGTTTGGTCATTTCTTTCGCCCCAGCAATCGGTCCAACACTGTCAGGCTGGGTCGTCGGGCAGTACCCTTGGCGTGCCTTGTTCTATATCGTGATTCCGATTGCACTGCTGGATCTAATTCTGGCATATTTTTTCCTGAAAAATGTCACCAAGCAGACTTTCCCAACTTTGGATCTCTTATCGATAGGACTGTCGACTCTGGGCTTCGGTGGAATTCTTTACGGCTTCTCGAGTGGCGGTTCACTTGGGTGGGACAGTCTTGCAGTGGCGGCCTCTATTGTAATCGGTATCGTTTCGTTGCTATTCTTTATCCGCCGCCAGTATCGACTAGATGAGCCAATTCTGGAATTCCGAGTGTTTTCCTATGGTATTTTCACCTTATCAACGGTGCTGAGTGTTATTGTATTTATTTCTATGATCGGCAGCGCGACAATTCTGCCGATTTATATGCAGAATATGCATGGCTTTACGGCACTCGAATCGGGGTTGATGCTGCTCCCAGGGGCAATCATTATGGGTTTGATGAATCCCATCACCGGCAGAATTTTTGATAAATTCGGCGGCAAGTGGTTGGCTGTTGTCGGCTTATCGATTGTGACGGTTTCGACTTTCCAGTTTACGGTGCTGACGGCGACAACTTCTTTCCTTTACTTGACCGTCATGCACGCCATCCGGATGTTTGGTGTTGCCATGGTTATGATGCCGGTGACGACGGCTGGGCTCAATCAGTTGCCAGAGCGGCTAATCCCTCATGGCACAGCAATGAGCAATACAATGCGGCAAGTATCGGGGTCGATTGGTACGGCACTTTTGGTAACCATCATGACTAGTACAGCGCTAGATCCTGAACAATACGGAGTACAGGGATTGATACGCGGCGTCAACATTTCGTTTGCTGTAGTTGGTGTCTTGAGTATTATTGGAGTGGGTTTGGCTTTTTTCCTCAGAAAAACCAGTCCTGGAATGGAGCAAGAGGGTGGAGAAACAGAATAAAGCCCGGTATAACGGGTTGTAGGACTTATGTATGCGTTATCATTTTGTCACACGATGGTCATTTACTTCTTTCATTAGATTTGGTAAGATGTCTGACGACAGCAGAGTTAAACAATGTATTTGCTTAATTTTCTGGTAAAAAAATATACCGATGAGGTGAAGTTGTGAATTTATTGTGGGGCATCTTTGGCGTATTCGTTGTTCTTGGAATCGCCTTCTTATTATCAAGCGGCAAGAAGTCTATTAAGCCACGGACAATACTCGGCGGATTAGCCATCCAAATCACGTTTGCATTTATGGTGTTGGAATGGGAATTTGGAAGAAAGATGTTGTTGGGTCTCTCGAATCTAGTTCAGAACGTCATTGATTATGCAGGTGAAGGAATCGCTTTCGTATTCGGTCCAGCGGCTGATGTACAAGGCTTCGGTTTTGTTTTTGCTTTCCAAGTATTGACGATTATCATTTTCTTTTCTTCTTTAATTTCTGTACTTTATTATTTGGGGATCATGCAACTCGTCATCAAACTTCTGGGAGGCGCATTGTCGAAGCTTCTTGGAACCAGTAAAGCGGAATCGATTTCAGCAGCGGCGAATATTTTCGTTGGTCAAACGGAAGCGCCGCTTGTCATTCGCCCGTTTATCGCGGGAATGACTAAGTCTGAATTATTTGCAGTCATGACAGGTGGACTAGCTTCTGTAGCCGGTTCTACTTTGGCGGGTTACGCACTTCTTGGTGTACCGCTTGAATACTTGCTGGCTGCAAGCTTCATGGCTGCTCCAGCCGGTTTGATCATGGCTAAAATGATGATGCCGGAAACAGAGGAAGTCGAAGAAAAAGAGTTTGTTATGGAAAAAGATGAAGCTTCAGTTAACGTTGTAGATGCGGCAGCACGTGGTGCATCTGACGGTCTTCAATTGGCGTTGAATGTTGGTGCGATGCTGCTTGCGTTCATCGCGTTAATCGCTTTGTTGAATGGTATACTTGGCGGGATTGCTGGTCAATTTGGCTTTGAGGGTCTGACAATCCAAAGCATTTTGGGTGTCATCTTCGCCCCTCTTGCATGGGCAATTGGTGTACCTTGGGCTGAAGCAGTTCAAGCAGGCAGCTTTATTGGACAAAAATTGGTGCTAAATGAATTTGTTGCGTACTCAGCTTTTGCTCCTGAAATTGCCAACTTGTCACCTAAAACGGTCATCGTTGTCAGCTTTGCTCTTTGCGGATTTGCAAACTTGAGTTCATTGGCAATTTTGCTTGGCGGACTTGGTGCGATTGCACCAGGCCGTCGTCCAGATATCGCTCGTCTCGGCATCCGTGCCGTTGCGGCAGGAGTGCTCGCTTCACTACTGAGTGCAGCGATTGCCGGAATGTTCGTTTAAAGTTTATATTACTAAGGGATCTGCAACAGCTGCAGATCCCTTTTTTGAGTTTTAGTGCTTTTCGCGAGCGAAAAGCGAGGCAACTAAGCCTTTAGTCGAGTGTGGCGGGGCAGAAGGAGCCTAGGAGCGGAGGAGATTGCGACTTACGCACGCTCCGGTTGCAATATGCCCGCTCCAGGAGTGTTATGCACGTTTGAAAAAGCTTATGCACGCTCAGAGAGACTTAAGCACGCTCAGAGAAAAATACGCACGATCAGAGCGGAAAATCGGTTTTTAGTGCTTTTCGCAAGCGAAAAGCGAGGCAACTAAGCCTTTAGTCGAGTGTGGCGGGGCAGAAGGAGCCTAGGAGCGGAGGAGATTGCGACTTACGCACGCTCCGGTTGCAATATGCCCGCTCCAGGAGTGCTATGCACGTTTGAAAAAGCTTATGCACGCTCAGAGAGACTTATGCACGTTCAGAGAAAAATACGCACGATCAGAGCGGAAAATCGGTTTTTAGTGCTTTTCGCAAGCGAAAAGCGAGGCAACTAAGCCTTTAGTCGAGTGTGGCGGGGCAGAAGGAGCCTAGGAGCGGAGGAGATTGCGACTTACGCACGCTCCGGTTGCAATATGCCCGCTCCAGGAGTGTTATGCACGTTTGAAAAAGCTTATGCACGCTCAGAGAGACTTATGCACGTTCAGAGAGACTTATGCACGTTCAGAGAAAAATACGCACGATCAGAGCGGAAAATCGGTTTTTAGTGCTTTTCGCGAGCGAAAAGCGAGGCAACTAAGCCTTTAGTCGAGTGTGGCGGGGCAGAAGGAGCCTAGGGACGGAGGAGATTGCGACTTACGCACGCTCCGGTTGCAATATGCCCGCTCCAGGAGTGTTATGCACGTTTGAAAAAGCTTATGCACGCTCAGAGAGACTTATGCACGTTCAGAGAAAAATACGCACGATCAAGAGCCAATTAGCGACACAAAAAAGCCTCGCACGCCAGTGAGAGGCTTACCGCATTATTCGTGGAAGTGGTAAGAGTAGGCTTTTGATTTTCCGATTCTCTTCAGATCCAGCTGACTCAGTAATCTTGTGGCTACTGCTCTGGATTCAAATCCACAAAACTCGCGAAGTTTTTGATTGGTGATATTTGTTTCAACAAAAGTTAAATACTCCTGGATCGCTAAAATATGCGCAGAAGCGTTGCGTACTCCACATTCAGTACAGATCCAATTTCGTTTGGCACGCTGCATCGTCAGGATTTTGCAATTTGGGCAATAAACCCCTGGATTCAAATCTTTCGGATCAATGAAATAGTATGTGCATAAAGGGGCTTGTTTGTAAGGGGTTTGATTGGTCAAAATCAATTTCTTGATTTTAGACAGTTTGATATTTTCGGCTTCGAGGGGGAAAGCCTGAAGAATTTCCAAAAGGTATTCGATCATTTGGTAGGTCTTGCAGATAGAGACGCCATGCGGTTTGGAGATGAATTCACAGTCCTTTGCGGTAAAGACAATCAAACCGGCTACCGACAAATTGATTTTTTTCATTTTAAAGAAATGTGTTAAAAAACGAATATGCTTATTGAGCTGGATTTTTGGATTTTCCATAACGGTCTTTTCTCCTGTGGGATTAACACGGAAAAATTCTCCTGTCTTTTCATCAAAATGAAGTTGACCACTGATGTTTTTGGACTCAATGATTATCGCGCAGTGCTCAGTCAGCAACAAACCATCCATTTGTACGAACCAGTTGTCGATTTTTAAGTTGACGTTCCACAGTGTATGGAACTCTTCCTCTTGATAAAATTCATTAAATTTCTTTCGAATCCGCTCTTCTCCGCGTTTGCCGGCGGTTTTCCAGTGAAGTTCCCGTTCAAGAAACGGCCGTTGCGGATGTTGATGATCGAGCCTTGCTAGTAGCAGCGCCAAGGCTTCTGTTTGGGGTAATAAACCAATTATTTTCGTTATGTGAATCCCTCCTCCATGTGAATTACTTGAATTATAGCATTCTCCGCTTTCTTGCAAAAGCTTATTTTCGAAACCCTGACTACCAGCTTTTCGCGAGCGAAAAGCGACCAAACCCCAGCTTGTTGTCTTATGCGCGTTCAGTCAGAAATACGCACGTACCAGCGACGTCATGCACGCTCCGAAAGAAATACGCACGTACCAGCGACGTCATGCACGCTCCGAAAGAAATACGCACGTACCGGCGACGTCACGCACGCTCCAGAGAAATACGCCCGTCCGCCACACGCCACTTCCGCCAAGTATATTTCCTTGACAGCGCCATCTTTTTAGATTACACTCCTATCTTGGCTTACCTATTTCGATAGGCAGAGCGGGTAGGGAGAGGGCTAATTTAATAGAAGGTTATGACTATGTTTAATTGGATGGACCAGTTTTTTGGTCTTCAGGAAAACGGTACGACGGTCAAACGTGAAATGACGGCTGGCTTGGTCGGATTTATTACGGTGATTTACATTATCGCCGTCAATTCGCTGATCCTGTCAGAAGCAGGCATGCCGCTTGAAGCGGCAATTGTCGCAACCATTGCGGCGTCGGTGTTTGGCTGTTTGATCATGGGATTTTGGGGCAATGCTCCGATTTTGCTGGTTCCTGGTATGGGAATCAACGCGTTGTTCTCTTACACGATGGTCCAGTCGATGGGCTTGTCGTGGCAGGAGGCGTTGGCGGTTGTTTTTGTTTCCGGCGTCATCTTTGTGGCGGTGGCATTTACGCGTTGTGCAAAAATGGTAAGTGCTGCGGTACCGCATTCACTGAAGGAAGCCATAACGGTGGGACTGGGATTATTCTTGATGCTGATCGGTCTTGAAAAAGGCGGTATCGTTGAGCGTGGGACGAGTTCGATCCTGGCACTTGGTTCGCTTGCAGAAGCGCAGGTGCTGGCGACAGTGCTGACCTTCCTTATCGCAATCGTGCTGTTTATCCGCAACGTACCGGGTAATTTCCTCATCACGATTGTGGTGGGAACGGCCATCGCTTCGTTTTTGGGGTTGATTGATTTCGGCAGTATGAATGAGTCGTCCATCAATGTAGCGGAAGCCTTTGCGGTATTTGGAGCATTGTCCTTTGGGAATATCCTGTCTATGACGTTTTGGGTCGCAGTCTTTTCGCTGACGATGGTGCTTGTGTTTGAAAACATCGGGCTCGTCCACGGGCAAGTGGCGTTCATCGAGCGTCCCGAGAAATTCGGCCGTGCTTTCCAGGCGACTTCTGTATCTGCGATGACTTCCGGCGTTTTCGGAACCAGTCCAACAGTGGCGACGGTCGAAAGCGCAGCTGGTATGACAGCAGGCGGACGGACAGGGCTGACCACCATTACGGCGGGATTATTGTTTTTGATTGCTTCGTTCTTCATTCCGGTTATCAAACTGATTCCCGACAGTGCGATTGCGCCGATCCTGATCATCATCGGAGGCTTGATGCTGCAAAATATCAAGAACCTCGATATGAGTGACTTGACCGAAAGCTTTCCTGCCCTGCTAATTGTGGCGTTGATACCGTTTACCTACAGCATTGCGGACGGCATCGCTATTGGATTCATTTTGTATCCGATTTTGAAAATTTCAACTGGCAGATGGCATGAAGTTTCACCGGTCCTGTATGTGATCGCCGGTTTGTTCTTGGCAAATTTCGTGTTTCACTATTTAGGCTGAAGCCGATAACTAGTAACGCACTCGCTGAGGCGAGTGCGCTTTTTTAGATGGCAGTGTACAATAAAGGCAAGAAGATCCAAAAGGAGCGGATAAAGATGAAATACACCAAATCTAAAATGGAACAGTTGGTCAGCGATCATCCGGAATTGAAAAAGCGGCTGAAAGTGTTGATGAAAGAAATGGAGCTTGAAAAAGGCTTTGCCTTAAAAGCGCTCTACCATTCGGAAGTAACGGACAATGGGCCTTACCAGAAGGATTATCAGGACCTCGACTGGCAATAAGATTATAATAACAGCATACAAAAACGCCCTCAATCTAATATTGAGGGCGTTTTTGTATGCTGTTAAAAATTTTGTTCATCGAGCCATTGCTGCCAGAACTTCACGTCGCTGCCGAGATACCAGCGGTTGCCTTCAATTTGTTCGCAATCAACGCCTTGGCCCCCGAGAATAAAATGCATTTCCGGGTTGGCTTTAGCCAAAGCATCAATATACTTATTGGCCAACGGCAGCATTCTACTTGTAGCGATCGACATGCACATTAATTTGAAATTTTGCTTAGTAACCATTTCCTCGAGACCTTCAAGTGGAGTATCTGGTCCGATGTAAACTACAGAAAAACCATTTTCCCGCAAGAATAAAGTGAATAGCAGCAAACCCAGCTGATGCTGCTCTCCACTTGGGCTTAGTGCAATGACCTTCGGCAAATTTGGAGAAACTTGGAAAATTCGGGAAAACTGATTAAAGCGTTGCTGGACAATATGAGTGATCATATGCTCATGGGCAACACTGATGGCGCCATCTTCCCAAGCTTCTCCAATACGCACCATCAGCGGCGCGATGATATAGAAAAAGACTGTTCGGTGATGAAATAAAGAAAAATGCAAGTCCAGCAAATAGTTGAAACGCTCAGTATCCATCTCCGCCGCAGCCTGAAAAAGTTGATCGATTTGTTGCTCGTATTCTAATGCCTCTTTTCGAAGCAGCTCGTCTTTTGTAACAATGAACTGCTTGCGTGAAGCGTGAAGTTTTTTTACGGCTTCACTAATTTTCACGCCATTATCCTGCACTTGTATTTTTAGCCATTTCAAATCTTCCAGATTTTGATCCGAATACAAGCGGTGTCCAGATTCTGTTCGAGCGGGAGTAATCGCACTATAACGTGTCTCCCAAGAACGGATTGTCACTTTCGGCATATCTAAGATTTTGGCAGCTGCTTTAATATTATACATAGCATTACCTTCATTCTTTAGATTTTATGGTTAGGTGTTGTACAAATATTATACAACGTATGTGCAGACCCGTAAAGCTGGAGACATTATTCGAAAAAAAATAGAATAACGGGCTCTCCTGAGAGAACCCGTTATTCATTGGACAGCTGTTGAAGCCTTTGCAGCACGTGAACGTTGCCAAGCCACTGTGATAAACATGGTAATCATTAACATGATGAGACCCAAAATGAAGGGGTATACAATGTTGATATCGTAAAGAACGCCTGCAAGCAAGGGACCGATGACATTGCCGATGCTCATATAAGCATTGTTCATGCCCATCGCAAAGCCTACTTCGCCGTCAGCCATTTTCGAGATCAAGGTATTCAAGACTGGGCGTAAAATGGAAGTGGCCAGGAAAATCACCAGTGAGACGGCAAAGAACATAGCGTAGCTTCCTGCAAACAAGGACATCAGGAAGCCAAATGCCGCCACGCCAAGGAACGAAATTAGGATGGCAACTTCTCCGTAACGGCGAACAATCCGGTCAACGACGAACAATTGGACAATAACACTGACGACTCCTGTTGCAGTGATCATAAAGGCGATGTCTTTTGCGGTCGAGTCGAACTGATTGTCTAGATACAGGCCAACCACTGATTCATATGCCAACAGGCCGAAGCTCATGACGAGTGTAATGATCAGTGGAATAAAATATGGCATTTTGGTAGAACGGCCAATCTTGGTAAACATGGATTCTTCATCGGTTAATTTGGCAGCCAGTGCAGGATCTGCATCTGTTGCATCGTGCTCTTTTAGCCAAATGATGGAAAAGAGGACTGCTCCCAAAGATACCAGTGTGGACACTAGGAACGGCAACTTTAATCCATAATCAGCTAGGAACCCACCGATACCGGGACCGACGACAATTCCGAGCGACATGGCGGCAGAAACCAAGCTGGTGCCTTTTGCACGCTGATCGAAGGTCGTGATGTCTGCGATATAGGCAAAGATTGCCGGAATCAACATAGCTGCTCCAACTCCACCAATGACACGCGATAAATACAATATCCAAATAGAGTCAGAAGCATAGAAAACGAACATGGAGATAGTTAAGCCCAATAATCCATAAATGATCATTTTTCGGCGTCCGTGTTGATCTGCCCATTTGCCAGCGATAGGCGAGAAGACGAACTGGGCAGCGGCGAAGATGGCAATCATCAAGCCTGCCGCCATGCCGCCTTGGTTGATTGAAACAAGATAGGAAGGCAGAATCGGAATAACAATTCCGAAGCTTGCAATCGCGATGAACATATTGATCATCAAGATGAAAATCTTCTTTTTTTGGTCTGCAGACACGGCAGGTACCCTCTTTTCGTCTATGTGTTTATGCGAATTTATTTTCTTCAACTTTTTTATGTTATTTGAGCGGCCATCTCTTGTCAACGGAACAGACTTGATATATTTTCCAACTTATGGATTTATAAAAAAGTGGTCATAAGTTAAGGATTATCCTTCAACGGTTGCTGGCAAAGTCTCAGCGTTTTGGCGGGCGATGGATAATTGGCATAAACGAAAAACCCTTTTCTTGATTGCAAGAAAAAAGCTTTAGGTCTGGGAATCTCTAGCCTATATTGTTGCAGGGATGTGAAAGGCTAAAGACGAAATCCCGTATTCCAGAGTCTGGTTGATTTTGGCCAGAAAAAGAATAAGGTATAATAAATATACAGGCAAACAAACTAATTAAAGCCTCTGAAAGGTGATAAAGGTGGACAATAAATTTCATCGTATCAAAGCTATTGAATTACAGGGACGGGTGGTCTCTGCTGATGAGGCAGCGTCTTGGATTAAAGACGGAATGACACTTGGGTTAAGTGGATTTACACGTGCAGGAGATGCCAAAGCGATACCTTATGCATTGGTTCGCCGTGCCAAAACAGAACAGTTTAAAGTGAATGTCTTTACTGGCGCTTCTTTAGGCTCAGATGTGGATAAACTAATGGCGGAAGCGGGAATCGTCCATAAACGGTTACCGTTTCAAGCAGATCCGGCTATGCGCAGAAAAATAAATAGCGGGGACATGCTATTTGTCGATCACCATTTGTCTCAGACCGCTGAATGGATCCGGGCAGGGGTTATTGAACCAATCGACTTTGCTGTTATTGAAGCATTGGAGATTACGGAAGATGGCATGATTATTCCAACGACTTCAGTCGGAAACTCGTCGGTTTTCGTCAAGCACGCCAAAAACGTTATTATTGAAATAAATCTTTCGCAGCTGGAATTGTTTAAAGGGGTGCATGACATTTACGAACCCGGAAAACAAGGTCAGCGCTCACCGATTCCTTTAACGCATGTCAGCGATCGCATTGGAACAATCGGAATACCGGTCGATCTTGAAAAGGTCCGAGCGATTGTCTTTACCGAGCAAGAAGATTCTCCTTCAACTATTTTGCAATCGGATGCTGAAACTGAAGTGATGGCTGGTCATCTACTGAATTTCTTGCGTGCTGAAGTCGCGTCAGGACGATTGACCAACCAACTCGCTCCTTTGCAATCAGGAATTGGCTCCGTGGCGAATGCCGTTCTACATGGTTTGATTGATTCGGAGTTTGAAGACATGGAAGTATATTCAGAGGTTCTCCAAGATGCTGTTTTTGATTTGATTGATGCAGGGAAAGTGAAGTTTGCTTCTGCTTCGTCGATCACGTTGTCTAAAGAGAAAATGGAACAGGTATTTGGAAACTTTGAAGAGTATCGCGATAAAATCATCTTGCGACCACAAGAAATCACAAATCATCCTGGATTGATTCGCCGACTTGGACTAATTTCCATTAATACGGCGTTGGAATTTGATATTTACGGCAATGTGAATTCAACTCACGTATCAGGCACTAAAATGATGAACGGCATCGGCGGTTCTGGCGATTTTGCCCGCAATGCTCGTCTATCCATATTTGTTACCAAATCGATTGCCAAAGGCGGTATCATATCGAGCGTTGTTCCGTTTGCTACGCACGTCGACCACACCGAACATGATGTTGACATCGTAGTGACCGAGCAAGGCTATGCGGATTTGCGCGGACTGGCTCCGCGTGAACGGGTGCCATTAATCATTGAGCATTGCGTTCATCCGATGTACCGAGATCAAATGCGCTCTTATTACGAAGAAGCCTTGCTACGTGGCGGACAAACGCCTCACGTGCTGGAAAAAGCTTTCTCTTGGCATGCAAATTTAGCGAATAACGGCACGATGCTTTTATCAGAGTAGTCGTATAAAACCAGTCCTTTTAAAGGACTGGTTTTTCTAATGGAAGAAAGGTATTTCGTGTATAATCGAAACGATGGGTTGAAACAGGAGGATTCTAATGGAAAGTTTTACACTAGGTTCGCTGTTGGACGTCATGGGTGAATTATTTTCCGATGAAATTTCAATAGCTGTGACAAATACAAAAGAATATATTTATTATCGTTCAAGTAAGCGAGTAGACTTGAAAATAAAACCGGGAGATCTGGTGAAGCCGGGAACCATTGCACACAAAGCCTTGCTGGCGAATCAGAAAACGTCTGAATTTATCAATCGTGAAATATTTGGAGTTCCTTATCATGGCATGGCTGTGCCATTTGAACACGAAGGAAAACTTCAAGGGTGTGTCATGGCCATATATCCCGCATTTACAGAAGGCAAATCGGTGGTCACCGTGAAAAGTCCCGATGGCTGGAAGCCAATTCCTTTCATGGAAGTGAAGTATTTGGAAGTCAAAGACCGCAAAACTCATGTCCATGCGGAAGGCTATTCGGGTACCAATAAAAACTCCCTTCAGGAATTCGAATTCCTTCTGCCACGTGAATCGTTTATTCGTTGTCATCGTTCATTCATTGTTAACGTGCATCATATAGAAGAAATTTATCCAGATACGCATTCCACATTTGTATTGGCGATGAATAACGGGGATCGAATCCCCGTCAGCCAATCCTATTCCAGCTACTTCAGAAAACTTCTTGGGTTCTAAGAGAAACGCAGGCAACCTAACTGGCAATAGCATCCTTTGCCATTTCCGGTAAGGCTGAAGCGACTCGAGGGACTGGCAGCCAGTCTGACAAAGAAAAGCGCAGGCGGCCAAAAGCAGAAGCTAACCTAAGACCGCGACTTCCTGTCGCGACGGTTAGCTGACCCGCATCCTGCGGGCCTCCGACAAGCGCTGGAAAAAGTGCTTTTTTTTCGTTGGTTTGAAAACTGCTGCTTGAGGCATCTTTTTCTCTGCTTGGCGGCATTAAACTCTTTTCCACTCCGCAAATCTCAATTCCGAAACAGAATAAGTTAAAGTTATCTAATAATTAAAAGATGATAGATAATGAAAAGCCTTACCCTTTTTGAGGAGACTGCGATTTTCTATTGAGCGCCCGCTCATGAAAACGCTTTATTAAAAAGAAGAGCTATTAAACTAACTTCGGAAGTGAGTGATAAGGATGGAAAAAAAACTTGAACGCATTCAAGCGAAACAGTTGCAGGACCGGGTGACCACACCAGAGGAAGCGGCTTCGTGGATACAGGATGGCATGACACTTGGACTTAGTGGGTTTACACGTGCAGGGGATGTGAAAGCGGTTCCTTTTGCCTTGGTGAAACGTGCGGAAAACGAAAGCTTCAAAGTAAATGTCTTCACAGGCGCTTCTTTAGGCTCAGATATCGACCGGTTATTTGCAGAAGCCGGAATCGTCAATAAACGTTTACCATTCCAGGCAGAACCGGCAATGCGCAAAAAAATTAACGAAGGTGAAATGCTGTTTGTCGATCATCATTTGTCGCATACAGCAGAGTGGATTCGTACAGGCGTTACAGAACCGATTGATTTTGCAATTGTAGAAGCTTTGTCTATTACAGCGGACGGCATGATCATTCCGACAACTTCTGTTGGAAACTCTGCAGTTTTTGCGAAACATGCTAAAAACATCATTGTTGAAATCAATCTGTCACAGCCTGAATTATTCGAAGGCCTGCATGATATCTATGATACAGGCAAACAAGGTGAGCGGTTGCCAATTCCATTGACAGCTGTCGATCAGCGTATTGGCACCATTGGAATTCCAATCGACATGGAAAAAGTGAGAGGCATTGTTTTCACCGAGCAATTGGATTCGCCTTCAACTATCGTACCGCCTGACGAAGATACAGAAATTATGGCAGGTCACTTGCTTGAATTTTTACGTTCTGAGATTCGCGCAGGCCGTTTAACAGAGAGCTTGGCTCCTTTGCAATCAGGTATCGGGTCTGTAGCGAATGCTGTTTTGCACGGTATGGTTGATTCGGAATTTAAAGATTTGGAAGTATATTCGGAAGTTTTACAGGACGCTGTTTTTGATTTGATGGATGCTGGCAAAGTGAACTTCGCATCTTGCTGTTCGATTACATTATCTGAACCGAAAATGAAACAAGTCTTTGGAGAATTTGAAAACTACCGCAACAAGATCATTATGCGTCCACAGGAAATTTCCAATCATCCAGAAATTATCCGTCGTCTCGGATTGATTTCGATTAATACAGCGCTCGAGTTCGACATGTATGGAAACGTTAACTCAACACATGTTTCAGGAACTAAAATGATGAACGGGATTGGAGGTTCAGGTGATTTCGCACGAAATGCTCGGTTGGCGATTTTTGTAACCAAATCCATTGCCAAAGGCGGAAACATTTCAAGTGTCGTACCGTTTGTATCCCATGTTGACCACACAGAACATGATGTGGATGTCGTCGTAACGGAGCAAGGCTATGCCGATCTTCGTGGACTGGCACCGCGCGAACGCGTAGAAGTCATTCTAGCAAACTGTGTACACCCGACGTACCACGCCCAATTGCGTGAGTATTACGATGAAGCGTTAACCCGCGGCGGACAAACTCCACACGTCCTGGAAAAAGCCTTCTCTTGGCATGCCGACCTAGCTAAAAACGGCACCATGCTCCAGAAAAAAGAACAATTGGTATAAAGAAAAGCGGAAGCAGCCGTATAGCTCCGACAGGCGTAAGGCGAGCTGGCGAAGTGGCGTTTTTTCAGCCACACAGCCAGAACGACTTACGACCCGAGGAGTTGGCTGCTGGAGCTAGACAATAAAGAAAAGCGGAAGCAACCTTGTAGATTCGACAGATGTAAGGCGAGCTGGCGAAGTGGCGTTTTTTCAGCCACACAGCACGAAAAGTAAAAGTGCCCGTTTAGCTCTGACAGGTGTAAGACAATCTGGTGAGGCGGCATGTTTTCAGCCGCGTAGCCAGAGTGGCTTACATCCCGAAGAGCTAGGCACTGCAACTAGACACAGAACGACTTACGACCCGAGGAGTTGGCTGCTGGAGCTAGACAATAAAGAAAAGCGGAAGCAGCCGTATAGCTCCGACAGGCGTAACTCAAAAAGACCAGGTTACCTTTTTTAGGTAACCTGGTCTTTTCATTACCGATTTCCGTAAATTTCAGATGTACTGCGTGTATACAATTCAATGATATGGCCGAAAGGATCCTCGGTATAAACGAGGTAATGTGGTTTACCTTTATTGATATTCCAAATCTTGCTGCGCTGCTTGCCGCCATGTTGAACGGCTCTTTCAATCGTCCCGACCAAGTCATCGACAATCAGACAGATGTGAAAGAATCCAGCATGAGGTGCATACTGTTCGGCGTGATATGTAGGATCCTGGAATTCGAAAAGTTCGATGCCGACACCGCTTGAAGACATCAAATGGACGTTGCGCATTTTTTTTAGCTCGGCGCCCTGTAGATCCAATGTCATCACTTCGGGATTTTCATCCGCTGCATTAAAGTCGAAAGGACCAGCTAAAATGTAGAAATCCAACACTTTCCTATACCAATCAATGGCTTTTTCCAAGTCTGGAACGGCAAGTCCCACATGGGTAATCGCACTCATGACATCAACTCCTCTTTCCCACTGTCTACCCCCGGAAACGTCATAGTAAGCAGGTTGTTAAGTCAGATTTTTCTGTCTAAACAAAAATAGTTGTTGTCAAGCGTTATTTTTAGTATTATAATAAGCAATTGTGAAATTTGAAATGAGGGTTCTAAAATGAAAAATTCCATCTATGGATTGACGATAGACCAGTTAAAAGATTGGTTTTTAGAAAACGGTCAGAAAAAATACCGTGCTGAGCAGGTATGGGACTGGTTGTATATCAAACGTGTCACTGAATTCGGCGAAATGAACAACCTTTCGAAGGATTGCATTCAGCTGCTTGGAGATAATTTTGTCATACGTACTTTGGAAGAAACAGTCAAACAGGAATCTGCGGACGGCACGATCAAGTTTCTTTTCAAAATGCAAGATGGCAACTTGATTGAAACGGTATTGATGCGCTTTAAATACGGAAATTCCGTCTGTGTAACGACACAGGTGGGCTGTAACATCGGCTGCAGTTTTTGTGCCAGCGGACTTTTGAAAAAGAGCCGCGATTTAAATGCGGGCGAAATCGTCGAACAAATCATGCAAGTACAAGCGCATTTCGATTCCCAGGAAAAAGAAGAGCGTGTCAGCCATATCGTCGTAATGGGTATCGGCGAACCATTTGATAACTATGCGAATTTAATGGGCTTCCTGAACATCGTGAATTCTCAAAAAGGCTTGGCTATCGGAGCACGCCACATTACGGTATCAACTAGTGGTATCGTACCGAAAATTTATGACTACGCTGACGAAGGTTTGCAAGTGAATCTGGCTATTTCAATTCATGCCCCGACCAATGAATTGCGTACACGCATCATGAAGATTAACAAAGCGTACCCAGTAGAGAAGCTGATGGCTTCTATCGATTATTATTTGGAGAAATCCAACCGTCGTATCACGTTTGAATACATTATGCTACGTGACATCAATGACCACGTAGAAGAAGCCAATCAATTGGCGAAGTTGCTCGAAGACAAGCGTCATTTGTCATACGTCAACTTGATTCCTTACAATTCAGTTGATGAACACGATCAATATCAACAAAGTACGCCGGAAGCAATTTCTGCTTTCTATGATGCTCTGAAAAAGAAAGGCATCAACTGTGGTGTACGTCATGAGCAAGGCGCCGATATCGATGCAGCTTGTGGTCAATTGCGAAGCAAGCAAATCAAAAAAGAGAAAAAAGTAGTAACAGTTTAATAAATCAAAAGCGTTCCTGAATTTTTCAGGAACGCTTTTTTTATTCGGTAGCTATGTTAACTGATTTTGTTGATATTGGATCTTAAGGAACGATTGTTCAAATGTGGAAAAAAGTATCGTCGAGCATGACGCTTCTAATTAACCCAGTCAATTAAAAGGCTGGATACAACCGTTCAATGGCGTGGCTACAAAATATCCTAAACATTTTTTGAATTGACTTTAATTTCTGGATATCGTAAAGCATGAAATGATAATAGAAAGATGCTTATTTTCAATTAATGAAACTTATCAGTCATTAAGAACGTATCAATCTTAAAGCTTTGAGTTATTCAACTAATGGAGTATTTTATTGAGTAAAAGTTGGGTTTTATAGCGAAATGTTATTAGAAAGGAGCGGGAATATTGAAGAGAATTCTGTTGGTAGGGATTTTATTTGGAACGATCGTGCTTGCTGGGTGTAGCGGCATTTCAAAATACGATGATAATGAAGCAGCGGCGATTGTAAAAGGTCAAGAGATTACAGTAGGTGATTTGCGTTTTTTATATCCTGATGATACTGCGTTAGATTATCTGGATTCAGCAATAGGGGTAGAATTGATAAAACAAGAGGTCAAGGAAATGAACCTTGATGTTTCTACCAATTTAAGTGATGAAAAAAACCGGGATGAATTTGAAAAGCTTCCTCTTGAAAATACAAAAGACGAAGGTGGAAAGCAAATTCGTAAGTATGCCATAGTTCAAGCTAAAAAACTAGATATGACACCAGAAGACTTCCAAAAAGAATACGCTAAAAAAATTAATGAACAAAATGCTTATATCAATGCGTACCTTGAGGAGAAATTAGGAGGAGGAGATGTTAATGATTCAAAATGGATGGATGAATTTGGTGAAGAATATCATAAACTACTAGAAAAACTAATAGATGAAAATAAAGATGAAATAAAAGTGTTAATTGATTAATATTTTAAGAATCAAAAGCGATTGTTGGGCAATTCGCATCAACTAACGAAGATAATAGATAAAGTGTATGGATGAGCGACAAGGTCTATTTCCGTGCCTTTTTATCTCTATTATTCTTTTATTAATAATTTCATTTACCAATACGTATTCTGTAAGAAGTTGTAGTGGCTACTAAATAAAACACACGATTCTTTCTACGGACATCAAGAGGTATTTTATAAAAGCTGTAGAATTATCAGAAACTATGCTATAGTGATTTCGAAAACATAAATAAAAACACCACTGGGGGAGCCGGATATCGGCTGAGACAAGCATTAGCTTGGACCCTTTGAACCTGATCTGGATCATACCAGCGGAGGGAAGTGGCGACCGTTTGCTATTTTCTTATCGACTGCATACGCCGCTTCCCTTTACTGGGAAGCGGCGTTTTTATTTTGTACAAGAAAAGTGAAAGTGCCTGTTTAGCTCTGACAGGTGTAAGACGCTCTGGCGAAGTGGCATGTTTTCAGCCGCACAGCCAGAGTGACTTACATCCCGAAGAGCTAGGCACTGCAACTGGACAATAAAGAAAAGTGGAAGTGCCTGTTTAGCTCTGACAGGTGTAAGACGCTCTGGTGAAGTGGCATGTTTTCAGCCGCACAGCCAGAGTGACTTACATCCAGAAGAGCTGGGCACTGCAACTGGACAATGAAGAAAAGTGAAAGTGCCTGTTTAGCTCTGAAACTGAAGACCAGAGTGGCTTACATCCCAAAGAGCTAGGCACTGCACTAAACCAAAAAAGGAGATGGAGAAATGACATTTTGTAAAGAAGTGAGAAAAGAGTGCAACAGCTTATGGCAAGCAAGTTTTGACCACCCGTTCGTTAAAGGAATTGAAGATGGGACGTTGCCAGTCGATATATTCCGTTTTTATGTCATGCAAGACGCTTATTACTTATCACATTTTGCGAAAATACAGGCGCTAGGAGCGTCTAAGGCAAAAGATTTAGAAACCACACAACGTTTTGCGATTCATGCAGCTCATACGTGCAGTGCTGAGTTATCTTTGCATGAGTCATTTATGGAGCTACTTGATGTGACAGAAGAAGAGTGGGCTGCGTTCGAGCCTTCTCCAACAGCCTATGCTTATGTGAACCATATGTACCGCGCATCACAAGGTGAATTGGCAGACGTACTGGCAGCTATTTTACCTTGTTACTGGCTGTATTATGAAATTGGGGAACGTTTAAAGGATGCCAAACCCGATCATTCGATTTACGATCGCTGGATTGAAACTTACGGTTCCGAGGAGTTTGGGGAACTTGTCAACGAACAAATTTCACGCATGAATCGGTTAGCAGAAAGATTGCCAGAAGCGCGCCGTAAAGAGCTAAAAGATCATTTCCGGAAAAGTAGTTATTATGAATTGAATTTTTGGGATCAGGCATGGAGAAAAGAATCCTGGTCTGTAGATTCCACCGATAAAGTGGGTGTCTAACATGTTCCAACAAATAAAACAAAAAAATCCGCTTGTTCATTGCATCACGAATCACGTAGTATCGAATTTTCAAGCCAACGGTCTATTGGCAATTGGCGCTTCTCCAATAATGGGAGAAGCGCCTGAAGAAGCAGCAGAACTTGCTGCATTAGCCCAGGCAGTCTCATTGAATATGGGAACTCTGCACACAGAGTCGCTAAAAAGTATGCTAATTGCTGGAAAGACGGCTAGCAAACTGGGGATTCCTGTAGTTCTGGATCCTGTTGGAGCAGGAGCAAGCAACTTCCGAATCAAGGCTGTTCGAGAAATTCTGGAGACAGTTGACGTCAGCGTCCTTCGCTGCAATGCAGGAGAGCTTGCAGCTGTAGCCGGTAAAGACTGGCAGTCTAAAGGCGTTGATGCCGGAGAAGGGACCCTAGACGTCAAAGAGCTCGCTATCTCTACTGCTAAACAATTGGGTTTGCTTGTAGTAGTTACTGGAAAAATAGATATTGTCACAGACGGAAGATCTGTTATTGAAATTCCTTTTGGAGATCCGATCATGGCTTCGATTACAGGGACGGGATGTTTACTAAGTAGTGTTGTTGCTGCAGGTCTTGCTGTTGAGTCTGGAAATCCGTTGAAGATAGTGAGCGACATTCTACGCTTTTATGCGATTGCTGGTGAACAGGCTAGTCAAACCGCTATACTTCCTGGTGATTTTCAAGTTGCTTTCATCAATAGGCTAGCAAGTTTGACGGATAGCGAAGTAGCCGAGCGAATTTATTCACAGGAGAGAGTGCTATGAAAAAAACACCACAAACTTTAACAATTGCCGGATCAGATTCTGGAGGAGGCGCTGGCATTCAAGCTGATCTAAAAACTTTTCAAGAACTGGACGTCTATGGCACCTCTGTTATTACTGCCGTGACTGCCCAAAATACGACGGGCGTCTCCGCCATTTATCCAATGTCACCACAGGCAGTACAAATGCAATTAGGGGCAGTGGGTAGCGATTTTGAATTAGCTGCTTTAAAAACAGGAATGCTTTTTAATTCGGAGATTATTAAAGAAGCCGTTGCAGCGATTCGGAAATTTGGGTGGGAAAATATCGTCGTGGATCCGGTTATGATGGCTAAAGGCGGTGCGGATTTGTTGCAGCAAGAAGCAGTCGATGCGCTGAAAACTCAACTGTTGCCACTGGCTTTACTAGTTACCCCGAACATTCCGGAGGCAGAAGCTTTGACGGGCATCACCATTACAAGCGCCGCTAGCCGTCGATATGCAGCTGAGCAGATTTTGGGACTAGGCGCAAAAGCGGTCGTCATTAAAGGTGGGCATGCGGTTAATGCAGAATACGCAGAAGATTATTTTCTGCAGACAAACGGAGAATCGGTCTTATACCGTTCAGTTCGAATTGTCACTGATCAAACGCATGGCACGGGTTGTACATTTGCAGCGGCCGTGACAGCAGAGCTGGCTAAGGGACAGCAACTAAAAGATGCCATTTTCACAGCAAAGCAATTTATCCAAGCTGCGCTTAGTGAACCATTAAATATCGGCAAAGGTCATGGGCCCACTAACCACGCTGCTTACAAAGCAGGGATGTTAGGAAAGAAGGAGGTAAATAAAATTGAGGTTTTCCAATAAACCGTCAATCTACTTTATCATGGGCTCCCAAAGTTCAGGAGCAAGAGACCCTTTCCAAGTATTAGAAGAAGCATTAAAGGGAGGCATCAGTCATTTCCAATTGCGAGAAAAGGGTGTTGGTGCATTAACGGGCTCAGCATTGCTAGAATTTGCTTTGCGCTGCCAGCAACTTTGCGGAGAGTACGGAGTGCCTTTCATTATCAATGATCAAGTCGAACTGGCATGCCGTATTGGAGCAGATGGCATTCATATCGGACAGGATGATGCAGCAGCATCGCAAGTTCGCCAAAGGATTGGCGAGGACAAAATTCTAGGCGTTTCTGTTCATTCTGTACAAGAAGCTGAAATTGCTAGTAAAGACGGAGCAGATTACGTCGGAATGGGCCCGATTTTCGGGACAATGTCAAAAGCTGATGCGAAAAAACCGGCAGGCGTCAAAAAAATCTTAGCAGTTAAAAATGAATTTCCCGAACTGCCGATTGTAGGTATCGGTGGAATCAATTCTGAAAATGCTGCCCAAGTTTGGCGAGCTGGCGTTTCAGGGATTGCTGTCATATCAGCCATCACAAAGGCAGAGAGTGTTGCCGAACGGATTTCCGCCCTGAAAGCTTCTCATAAAGAGGGTGGGGGAGAATGAAGACAAAAAAATTGGTTCTTATGGCGATGTTCGTCGCTATCGGAGTGGCAGGTTCCACTTTTGTTTATTTTCCAGCGGGAATTGCTCGTGCGTACCCTATCCAACATGCCATCAATGTCATTGCGGCAATTCTTTTTGGACCGGGCCCAGCCGTATTGATCGCCTTTTTGACTGGAGTCGTTAGAATATTGACGGGAACGGGATCGCTGCTGGCCTTTCCCGGTGGGATGATCGGAGCATTGCTTGCTGGAATCCTGTACGCCAGATTCGGTAAGGTACGGTTTGCAGCATTAGGAGAAGTAGTAGGCACTGGCATAATTGCTTCCTTGGTGGCCGTGCCTTACGCCCGGCTGTTCCTGGGTACAGAATTTGGAGCTTTATTTTTTGTTCCACCGTTTTTCATTTCCAGTTTGGCTGGCGCTATACTGGGCGCGGTCCTAGTAGCACGTCTCGCAAAGGTGGACTCCCTAAAAGTTTGGCAATAAATCGCTGAATTTTCTGGAAGGAGTTTATAATTTCATAAATGAGGGGAAACAAAGAAATATAGACTTTTGAAAAGGGAGTGGACAGAATATGGTAAAAATTGCAGTTGAGCATCCATTTACGTCAGTACGTGAAGCTTTAGAGAAAAAAGGGTACCAAACAGATATGTTGAATGACAAATCAGATTCTACAGATTACGATGTCATCGTTGTAAGAGATCAAGAAGATTTAGCTGATTATCACATGAGTGTTTCACTTGTTGAGGCTAAAGGCCGTACTTTATACGAAATCGTAGAAGAAGTGGAAGAGCGTCTGGTACGTGGCGGCAAAATTCAAGCGCCACAGACTACTGAAGCTGAACGCAAAGAAAACAGTGGCGGTGGTGGGGGCTTCCTGGCTGGTGCCGCAACTGGCGCAGTAATCGGAGCAGCAGCAGGATTGTTATTCGCACCAAAGAGCGGTAAAGAGCTTCAGGAAATTGTCAAAGAGAAAACAACTAGTCTAAAAGAAGAGAACGCTGAAGGTTCAGGCGGTGCGGTTGATCAGGTGAAGGAAAAAGCCAATCAGCTAAAAGAGAAAACTAGCGATATTACAGAAAAAGCTAAAGACAAAGCTGATGAACTCAAGGTGAAACGTGTAGAAAAACAAGAAGAAAAAGAACTTAAAAAGCAGGAAAAAGCAGTTGAAAAAGCAACTGAAAAAGAAGAAAAAGAGCAAGAGAAAGCTGAAAAAGAACATGAAAAAGCTGAAAAAGCAGTAGAAAAAGAAATTAAAAAAGCTAATAAGGAAGCCGATAAAGAAAAAGGCGGCATCGAAGTTGTTGAATTGGGTGACGCATCTGTCGAAAAAGACAGTACCGGCAACGTAACAGTAAAGGCTGAAGATAAAAATAAAAAATAATAATAGCAAAGGTGTCCGCCAATCCATCTGGCGGACACTTTTTTTGTATTGAGAGCAGGTAAGCAGTTGGATAGGCACTTCCGCTTTTCGGTGTCCAGACTCCGGCAGCCAGCCCCTCGAGTCGCTTCAGCCTTGCCGGCAATGGCAAAGAACGCCATTACCGGCAAAGCTTTCAGCGCTTGTCGGGGCTAAACGGCTGCCTCCGCTTTTCGGTGTCCAGACTCCAGTGCCTAGCTCTTCGGGGCATAAGCCAACCCAGCGATGTGGCAAAGAGCGCCACTTCGCTGATCTGTCTTATGCCTGTCAGAGCTGGATAGGCACTTCCGCTTTTCGGTGTCCAGACTCCAGTGCCTAGCTCTTCGGGGCATAAGCCAACCCAGCGATGTGGCAAAGAGCGCCACTTCGCTGATCTGTCTTATGCCTGTCAGAGCTGGATAGGCACTTCCGCTTTTCGGTGTCCAGACTCCAGTGCCTAGCTCTTCGGGGCATAAGCCAACCCAGCGATGTGGCAAAGAGCGCCACTTCGCTGATCTGTCTTATGCCTGTCAGAGCTGGATAGGCACTTCCGCTTTTCGGTGTCCAGACTCCAGTGCCTAGCTCTTCGGGGCATAAGCCAACCCAGCGATGTGGCAAAGAGCGCCACTTCGCTGATCTGTCTTATGCCTGTCAGAGCTGGATAGGCACTTCCGCTTTTCGGTGTCCAGACTCCAGTGCCTAGCTCTTCGGGGCATAAGCCAACCCAGCGATGTGGCAAAGAGCGCCACTTCGCTGATCTGTCTTATGCCTGTCAGAGCTGGATAGGCACTTCCGCTTTTCGGTGTCCAGACTCCAGTGCCTAGCTCTTCGGGGCATAAGCCAACCCAGCGATGTGGCAAAGAGCGCCACTTCGCTGATCTGTCTTATGCCTGTCAGAGCTGGATAGGCACTTCCGCTTTTCGGTGTCCAGACTCCAGTGCCTAGCTCTTCGGGGCATAAGCCAACCCAGCGATGTGGCAAAGAGCGCCACTTCGCTGATCTGTCTTATGCCTGTCAGAGCTGGATAGGCACTTCCGCTTTTCGGTGTCCAGACTCCAGTGCCTAGCTCTTCGGGGCATAAGCCAACCCAGCGATGTGGCAAAGAGCGCCACTTCGCTGATCTGTCTTATGCCTGTCAGAGCTGGATAGGCACTTCCGCTTTTCGGTGTCCAGACTCCGGCAGCCAGCCCCTCGAGTCGCTTCAGCCTTGCCAGCAATGGCAAAGAACGCCATTACCGGCAAAGCTTTCAGCGCTTGTCGGGGCTAAACGGCTGCCTCCGCTTTTCTTATTCCGATGCTACTTTGTCTACTGGTTCGTGGGGAGTTGGCTCGGGTACGCGAGATAGGACTACGAGTCCAATAACGAACAAAATAACGAGACTGAATACGCCCATGCTTGAATTGCCAGTTACCTGTGCAGTGACTGCTACGAGCAAGGGACCTGTGATTGCAGCAAACTTTCCGAAGATATTGTAAAAGCCGAAGAATTCATTGGAATTTTCTTTAGGCACAAGTTTGCCGAAATACGAACGGCTGAGTGCTTGAATTCCGCCTTGGCTAGTTGCCACAAGCATGGCCAAAATCCAGAAATCCGTGATGGTTTCTAAAAAGAAGGCATAAATACAAACCACAATGTATACGCAGATTCCGACATACAGCATTTTTTTGCCGGTAAATCGATTCGCCAAGCGGCCGTAAAGAATTGCAAAGGGAGCGGCCACTACTTGAGTAACAAAGAGAACAATCAACAAGTTGGTTGCGCTCAAACCCAAATCAGTGCCGTATGCAGTCGATAGGGAAATGATGGTGCCGACCCCATCAATATAAAAGAAGTAGGCAATTAAGAACAAAAATAAGGCGCGGTACTGGCGGATTTCTCGGATGGTTTTTCCGAGCCGCTTAAAACTTTGATGAACAGGATTTGGTTCCCGTTCAATAAAGTAACGCTGCTTGACGTGACGGAACATCGGAAGTGAAAAACAGGCCCACCAAACCGCAGTAATTAAAAATGCAATCCGGCTGGCAGTGGTAGTGGAAATCGGCAGCACTTCATTTTGGGCGAGCAGGATAATCGCAATAGAAATGATAAATGGAATGGTTGAACCAATGTAGCCAAGTCCGTAGCCAAATGCAGAAACGCTGTTCATCCGTTTTTCTGTCGTGACGTCCACAATAAAAGCATCATAGAACAAATTGGCACCGGTGGCTCCAAGTGCCGCAAAGATATAGCAGATCAGCATCAATAACCAGTTATCGCTTGGCACAAAAGCTAGTAATGCCGTAGAAATGGTACCCAACAGGAAGAAAGCTGTAAAAAATTTTTTCTTCATTCCCTCGTAATCGGCAATGGTCCCCAGTATAGGACCAATCATAGCCAATATAAAAGTGAATATGGCAATCGTATAGCCCAGATAAGCCGTCGAATCGGATAAACTGACGCCGGCTTCAGTGGCGGATGCTTTGTAGTAAATTGGAAAAACGGCTGTTGTGATAATAATTGAATACGCGGAATTCCCCCAATCATATAAAGCCCAGCTTTTTTCTTCTTTCGAAAACTTTTTCATGGCTCTATCCCCTTTGTTTTGCTTTGACTGCTAGTAATCAACTAGCGTTCAGTGGAATGAATCTCGAAAAGGATTGAATTTTCTCTTTATTGGATAACTTTATTGTACAAGAAGACTCCAAAAAATGATGCATATTGTTTAAAAAAATACAGAAATTTTACATATTTCAATTTGGGGAAAAGGTTGTTTGAGAGCTATCTTTACTGACAGGTACCGATGGGTTTTATAGGCAGGCTGCCGAGATTTCAACAGGTGAATAATACTTGTTTTGCATCGATCACCTATCTCGTCTACCCGAGCGGAGAAGAATGATGCTGCTCGCTGAACTTTTTCTTTATGAGAGATAGCAGCATCATCACATAGGTTGAGTGTGCTTTAACCTTCGTATAAACTTATAAGTGAAGAGAAAGTAGGGGTTGTTGTTGAAATTAATTTCATGGAATGTCAATGGCCTTCGCGCTGTTATGAAAAAAGGGTTCATGGATTTTTTTACTGAAGCAGATGCGGATGTATTCTGTCTGCAGGAAATCAAATTACAGGAAGGGCAAATAGAAATGGACCTTCCCGGCTATTACACATATTGGAATTATGCTCATAAGAAAGGCTATTCTGGAACGGCAATCTTTACGAAAGAGGAGCCTTTGTCCATTCAATACGGTCTGGGATCAGAAGAACACGATACAGAAGGGCGAATGATTGCGTTGGAATTTGACGGTCATTATGTCGTCACCGTCTATACCCCGAATTCTCAGCATGGCTTGCTTCGGTTGGACTATCGCCTATTATGGGAAGAAGCGATCTTGTCATTCGTGAAAACCTTGGATAATCAAAAACCGGTCATTTTATGTGGAGATTTGAATGTTGCACATGAAGAAATCGATTTAAAGAATCCAAAAGCCAATAAGAAGAATTCAGGGTTTACTCCTGACGAGCGAGGGAAAATGACGCAGTTTTTAACCGATGGATTTGTGGATACATTCCGCCACTTCCATCCAACAGAAACAGGCTTTTATTCTTGGTGGTCATACCGTTCCAATTGCCGTGAAAAGAATGTAGGGTGGAGAATCGATTATTTCATTGCCTCCCAAAAGCTGCTGCCGCGTTTGAAAAGCGCAAAAATCCATGCGGATGTATGGGGTTCTGATCATTGTCCAGTCGAATTGCAGATAGCACTATAAAAAAACACACTCAAAAATTTGAGTGTGTTTTAGCTTTATACCATCCGTTAATAGTTTCACGTGAAACTATTAGAGGTTCATGACTCGCTTCGTCAGGCGTTTGCAGTTATCTTGATCAAAGTAATCGATGTAGTCATTCGCTTGTGGATACCATTCGTTGTAAGTGATTTTCTCTTCAATAATTTTTTTCAGGTATTCATAGACATGATCGATTGAATCCGCTTTGTATCCATAGAGGTCCGTGTCCATATTTAAGTAAGCCCCTCTTCTTTCCAGATATTCCTGCTGGTCGAACATATAGAAGACGATGGGTTTATTGAGGTAAAGAAAATCCCAGGAAACACTGGTGATATCGGTCAGCAACATGTCGTTGTGATCTATTGAATATTCAATGGTTTCATGATTGAAGTCAAGGAATTTAATGCCGTGTTCGTTGTCTGTTAAATCTGTGAAGTAACTTTCGAACTTCTTCATGAATGGATGCAATGCAATATTCAAATGAATACCGTGCTCAGACAACAGTTTTTGAATACCTTCGTGCTTCAATAAACCTACTGTGCTTTTAAAATAGATGCTGTCGGTAAACTCATCTTTTGTCAGATCAAAAAGCCATTCGCGCCAAGTCATCATCATCAAAATGTTCTTAACTTCCTTAGAGGGCTGATTGGGTGGGTACCGGTCAAATCGTGGAAAGCCAGTTATAATCAGTTTCTGTTCAGGGATTTTCCATTCGTTCAGCTTCAGGTCGTACTCATATTGTGAAGCACAATTGAAATAATCTGTTCTCTTCAACAGCGGTACGTCTTCTTTTTGAATCAGTATTTTCTTGAAACCTTCAATTCCGTGGCTGACATGGGTAATGAGGGTTTTCCGGTTGAGGAAAAGAAATTTGTCGGCTGAGGGAACAATATCATATAGAAGAGAGTGTCCGTGGAACGTGTAATCAGCCTGGAAAAACAGCAAATAATTCTTGAAACTTCCAAGCGGAACAGCATTTTCGATTTTTTGATCCTTGGCGTAGGAGGTTTTAGGATCGTACATCCAATAGGCGGTTACTTGTTCCTTGTGGTTATTCAGTATGTATTTGTGATAAACCGCAGCGTTGTCTTCATACTTTTCTCCGAGGTTGCCCCCGACCAAGGCTATTTTCTTTCCATCTTTTTTCTTCGTGAAAAAGGCGAGGAGATATGCGGCTGAGACTTTTGAAAATACTTTCAAAGGATCCCATCTCCCTTTTTCTTTTAATTCTACACTCATCTAAAAGCCCTGCTTTCTACTAGTTGTCATTACTTTAGTTTTTCATATATTGCTGTCTTTGTCTATCTCCAGTTGAAAACTAATTGTTTGAACCAATAATTTTGGACAAGTGGGGCAAATATACCAAAGCTTCGAAGATTGGGAACGCGATGAACTAATCAATAATCTGGGCGACGCCTTATCGATTTGTGTTTCAAGAATACAAGAAGAAGTGGTTCATAATTTTGCTCGACCGGATGAAGACTACGGACGCCGCATACGAGAGAATGTGGCCCAGAAAATCAAAGCGATGAAAGAAAATGAAAGGCTCATGTATGGAGTTTTTGGTAAAAGGCGTTCGACAAAGTGGGGAGGGGGCATCGGCAAGAAGGCACGATAAGCCATATTAAAATTCAAAAAGGTACAGTAACGCCTCTGCTGCGTGCCTGTACCCTCTTTTTAAAAAATTCTATTAGTCGGATTCAGCCGCTATGCAGCTACTGATTTTAGCTGTCTAAAGAGGAGTGGTTCACGCCAAAAACATTTTCAACGTCAATGAGAAATGCTATTCCTTTTCCAGGGGCATTTAAATCGACAGCTTCTTCGATGCTCTTTACCACTTTTTCTGCGTAGCTGGTGGGAACAAGTATCAATACTACATCTTTTTCCGGATCGATTGTGAAGTTCAAAAACTTTTGCTGCTCGTTGACGCCGGTACCACGGCCATTCAAAATGGTGCCGCCTTCTGCTCCTGCTTTTGAAGCTGCTTTGACAACGGCTGCAGAGTCTCCCGAATTTACGATGGTTACAATCAATTGAAAATCCTTCATGGTTGATTCCAAATCTGTAACCCCCCTCTTCCTTTTTCTGTCATCCATCCGTTCGGAAAGATGCGGCACTCCCAGCAACTTACTTAGATGTACAGTAAAGCCCAACCCGTATCCCGATTTCCCCAACTTCCCTGCATCGGAGACAGCTTGTGCTACAGCATTTTCATGTTCGCCATCCAGTGCCAAGAAAATAACATCTTTCTCATGAGTTGCCGGTAAACCCAGGAAGGTAGATTTTTCATTTCTTCCTATTCCTTCTCCATATATGACAGTTGCCCCACTAACTCCAGCGTGTTTAGCAGCCGAAATTACTTCGCGTGAATGGCCTCTTTTAACGATGGCAATCATCAATTTGTGATTAAGAATCATTGGATTTTTTCCCACCTTTTCTAGTGAAGATCAGGCCCAGCAACAGGACAGCGATAATTGGGGTGAGGGCCACGAGGGCAATCATACCGAAGCCATCCGTCATAGGATCACTGCCCTCAATTGCGGTTGAAATCCCCACTGCCACAGCAACGATAAATGTAACGGTCATGGGCCCGGTCGCCACCCCGCCAGAATCAAAAGCGATGCCAATGAAGGTCTGAGTTGAAAAAAGTACAAGGATAAATACCAGCAGATAACCAGGAATGATAAAATACCATAACGACCAGTCCATTAATATTCTAAGCATGGACAACGCGATAGAGACGCCGACTCCCAAGGATAAAGTATAAAGCATCATTTTTTGTGAGATGTATCCTCCGGTTTCTTGATCGACCTCATCTGTCATGATACTGACTGCCGGTTCAGCAAAAGTTGCGGTAAAGCCAAGAACGAAACCGATTGGAATCAACAACCATTTATTTTCCCAGTTGCCAAGTTCTTCTCCCATCATTGTTCCAACCGGCATAAAACCGACATGGACACCTTGCAGAAAAAAGGAAAGGCCAAGAAAGGTCAAAATAAAACCGAGCCCCACCTGTAGAACTCGCTGCACAGGCAGTTTCAGCATGAAGATCTGAAAAGCAGCGAAGAAAACCAGAAGCGGGAGCAGCGCCATGCTGACTTCCACCAGTACCGTTTGAAATCCATCGAAAACATGAATATTCACCTGAATAGCACCCCCAGCACCATCACTGCCAGAATCGGCCCAATGGATGCCAGCCCGATTAAGCCGAATTTTTCACCGGAACTGTCATCCTCTGTGCGGAGCACAGAAGCCACGCCAATTCCAAGGGCCAAGATAAATGGAACTGCCATTGGGCCAGTCGTCACACCTCCGGAATCAAAGGAAATGGAGATAAAGGATTCAGGTACAAAAAAAGATAAGAGAAAAACCAGAGTATAACCGCCGATGAGCATATAGTGGAGGGGAATTCTAAAGATGGTGCGGATCATAGCCAGTGCGACGAAAATAGCCAAACCGAGAGATACTGAGAAGATGAGTATGCCTGCACTGACCGCTCCTGCTGATACTTCTTCAATTTGTTTTGCAAGAACACGGACATCGGGTTCGGCAACAGTAACTACAAGGCCCAGTAAAAAGCCGGTTGCAATAATAAATCCGGCTTTTTTTGTGCTTGGGAGCCTCCTGCCGATCATTTCGCCGATGGGTAACAGCCCGGCATTGACCCCGATAAGGAACAGGAAAAATCCGAGGCTGACAAAAAGTACCCCAACCAGAAATTGGATGACTGCTTCAAAGGGCACTCTAATAAAGACGAGCTGTAAAACAATGACGACTATAGTGACGGGAAGGATTGCGGCGGCAACTTCTTTAAAAGTGTCTCTCACATTTTCCATCAGTTGTCCGTCTCCATTCTTTTTTCTACTCCTATTCCCTACAAAGGAATTTATAAACTTTTGCTTTAATGATAAAAAAAGAGCATTGCAGCACTTCTTTGGAGTGACAATGCTCTCTATTGTGCAGTTTTGATAACTGTCTAGGATAGAAAAACTCAATAGGCTATAGTCTTATTTTTTTAATAACTCTTCCAATGCATCTTCTTTAGAAGAGTCAGCCAATTTAACATTTGAACGGTATGCAGCCCGTGTAATCAGATGACCAGAGACAGGTGCTGTTAAAAAGACAAACGTTATGCCCAACAGGAGACGGACGCTGATAAAGTTTTCGGATGCCCAAAAGTAAATAAAGGTGCCTAATAAGGACAGCAGAACTGCCAATGTAGAACTTTTGGTGGCGGCGTGTGAACGCGTGTAGACATCGGGGAGCCGAAGAATCCCGATGGCACTGATTACAGCCATAATGCTTCCAATCAGAATTAGAAAAACGCCGAAGTATTCACCGATGATGTTTATGTTCAACGATATCGCCCCTTTCAACAAAACGCGCTAAAGCGAGGGTACTGATAAATGCTAGAATACCGACAATCAAGATGACTTCGAGAAATGCATGGGTGCTGAGAACAACGGAGAATACAGCTACTCCTGAGATCAAATTGACCCCGATTATATCCAATGCGACTACGCGGTCCGGCATCGAAGGTCCGCGAATAATCCGGTAAAGCGCCAGAATGATGGCCAGTATAAAAAGGGATAGAGCGATTGTCAAAAGGGTATCGATCAATTTCTCGTCACCTCCATAATTGCTTTTTCAAAAACCTTGATGGACTTCAGTACGGAATCACGCGAACTTTCTATATCCATTGCATGGATATAGAAAATTTTCCCGTCCGGAGATACTTCCATTACGACAGAGCCCGGTGTAAGAGTCAGCAGGAGGGCAAGTGTGGTCAACTCGTAATCACCTTCCATGCTGTGCTCATAAGTGAAGATGCCGGGTTTTATTTTCAGCTTCGGGCTTAGAATCTGTTTCATGATCAGCAAACTGGATTGAGAAAGTTCCGAAATAAAAATCAGCAATAGTTTAACGGCAGAGTAGACTCGCAGTAAATAAAACTTGGTCCCAAAGAAACGGTGCATGAGGAAAAGAATTCCGATACCAATCAAATAACCAGTTAAAAAAGTTGGAATATAAAAAGCGTCTTCATCCATCAACAATGTCCACAGCAAAGCAATGGTGATATTTAACAGGAATTGAGCCGGCACTTGGATTCACTCCTTTCGATAGCGAATGGATTTACTGGATGATGCCTAAGACCGCATCGATGTAAATACCTGGATTCAGTAATGTTTCAGCAGCATCCGTAACATAAGGCGATAATCCTTCCGTGCCCAAACCAATGCTGATGGTCAGGAATACGAGCGCCAAACAAGGCAACAGGACGCCTCTGCGCAATGGCAGCTGCTCTTCCTTGCTAACAATTGTTGCTCCCCAGAAACAGTTTTTAAAGACGCGAAGCAGAGAGTAAAGCACAAAAATGCTAGATAACAGTGCCAGTGACAGCAGCACATAGGACCCGCTATCGATTGCCGCGCTAGAAATCAGGACTTTTCCGATAAAACCGCTGAGTGGCGGAATGCCAGCAAGCGATAGCATTGCGATGAAGAAAGACCAGCCAAGCAGTGGATAATTTTTCATGAGTCCGCTCATCCCTGCCATTTTTGAAGTGCCACTCAGCGTGATCATCGTACCGACAAGTAAAAACAGCAGTGCTTTGGCAACCATGTCGTGAATCAGGTAGTAAATGGACCCTTCAATAGCAGCAGGAGTGGCAATCGCCAAACCGACCAGCATGAAACCGACAGCAATTACCACGTTATAAGCTGCAATGCTGCGAAGGTCATTAAAAGCGATTGCCCCTAAACTGCCTCCGATCAAGGTCAGTGCAGCCATGATGCCGATGATGGTATGCGTAATTTCCGGCTGGTGGTAAAAGATCAGTGAAAAAACACGGAAAAGAGCGTAAATGCCAACCTTGGTCAATAAAGCGCCAAAAAGGGCGGAGGTCACAGCAGGCGGTGAACTATAAGATCCAGGAAGCCAGAAATACAGAAGCAATCCAGCCTTTAAACTAAAGACGGTCAAAAAGATGATGCTGATAGTGGTCAGCAGAGGGGTTTGGCCTACTTCTGCAACCCGTTCAGCCACATGCGCCATATTCAATGTACCAACTGCTCCGTAGAGGAAAGCCAAAGCCACTAGGAAGAACCAGGAAGAAACGATATTGATGGACACATATTTTATGGCTTCGCGCAGCTGGCGTTTGGAGTTTCCCAAAGTCAACAGTACATAAGAAGACAACAGCATCACTTCAAAACAGACAAACAAATTGAATAAATCGCCGGTCAAGAACGAACCGTTGACGCCGGCTGCCAGAAACAGCACAGTCGGATAAAAATACATGGTCTGCAGCTCTTTACTGGTGGAAATCAGTGCATAGCTCAAGCAAACAGCTGTCACAATGCTGGAGGTCAGAACCAGCAGAACGGCAAAGGAATCGGCGACGAATAAAATGCCGAAAGGCGGTTCCCAGCCCCCGAAATCCAAACGGAAAATGCCATCAGTCTGTACCGTATGCAAAAGATAGAAAGAGATGCCAGCAGTCACGACCATGGCGGCAATGCTTATCCAGGCTTGGATACGGCCATAGGTCCGGAGGAAAATCAGCAGTACACCAACAATAATCGGAAGAAGCATAGGGAGGACTAAGATATTATTCATCATCAGAACCTCTCATGGCTCCTACATTATCTGTACCCAGCTCCTGGTGAACGCGGTAGGCCAGCACGAGGACGAAGGCTGTAACAGCAAAGCTGATAACAATTGCTGTTAAAATCAGTGCCTGAGGCAGTGCATCCACGTAAGTTTCAGCCTCTTCACCGAGCAGCGGGACCGTACCCAGTTTCAAACCACCCATCGACAAGATCAGCAGATGGACAGCGTGCGACAAGATGGCAGTTCCCAATATGATGCGCACTACATTTTTGGATAATACGAGATAGATAGCGACCGTGGTAAGGACGCCGACCAAAATAATGATCAATGATTCCACAGGCTACTCATCCTCACTTATACTAAGAATAATATTCACGACAACGCCGATGACTGTTAATGCGATGCCGGCTTCAAATATGGTGACAGTGGCAAGTTCGGTTTTACCGAAGATCGGCAAATCGAAGTAGCCGAAGCTCTGAGCCAAAAAAGCACCACCAAAAAACATTGGAGCTACTCCGCTCAACGTGGCCAATAAGACGCCGAACGCAGACAGTTTCTTGAAATCAATCGGCAATGCGTCACTGACAGTTTCCGAATCATAGGATAAAAACATCAACACGAAAGCCGAAGCGATTACCAATCCGCCAATGAATCCACCACCAGGCTGATTATGTCCGGAAAGGAACAGGTAAATGCCGAAAGTCAAAATAATTAAGACGACAGCTTTTGACACAGTTTTTAAAATCACGTCATTGATGTTCATCTTTTTTTGGCCCCTTTCCAAGCTTTAAGCGGATCAATGTATAGACGCCAAGTCCAGCAATGAACAGAACAAGTGATTCCAGCATGGTGTCAAAAGCACGAAAATTCCCTAGAATGGCATTGACAATATTGTCTCCTCCTGTCAGTTCGTAGGAATCTTCAAAATAACCGGAGATGCTGTCAAATAATTTTCCGCTGTTGACGGTCAAACCAATCAGCGTGACCGTTAAACCTCCGCTGATGGCGATAGCCGCATTCCGGAGCTTTGTCCGTTTGGGAGAATCTTCTTTTGTCCATTCCGGTAAAAAGTTGAAGCACAACAGGAACAAGGCAGTTGTCACGGTTTCAATGACCAACTGTGTCAAAGCCAAATCCGGCGCCCGGAATAGCACAAAGAAAATGGCGATGGAAAAGCCTAGCACCCCATTCAGCAAGATGGCTGTAAGTCGAGACTTTGCGAATAAGATGGCGATAGCCGCGATTGCCATGGCAGCTGCTAGCATGCCTTCATAAAAACTGATGGGCGAATCGGCTGTCAGGTCAATCGACAATGCGCCGGTGAAAATAAGTACTCCTCCAGATGTCACAATGAAGAAAATAAAAGTATAGGCAAAATACGCAGGGAGATAGCCTGTCATGTAGCGGGTAGTAAACCAATTTGCTGCTTTTTTTAAATCCTTCAGGAAAGAATTGTAAAGCACGGTGAAATTCCATCCCGCTGGCTGGATGAGGTAAATCTTGTACCAGCTACGGAAAGTAAGGAAAAGAACTGTTCCAATTACTATAATTCCCAATGTCATAAATAATTCGGCATTAAAACCATGCCATGCCGAAATATGAGGGGCAGCTCCTGGAATTCCGGGAATGATGCCATTCAGAGCGGGTTTCAGTAAGTGGTCACCGAGCAGGTTGGGGGCAAAAAACAAGCCGACAATCAATACGCAAAGAATGGCCGGAGAAATGAGCATGCCAATTGACGGCTCTACCGGTTTTCGATCCAACTTCTTTAATTGAGGTGTACCAAAAAAAGTACGGAACACAAAAATCATACAGTAGACGAAAGTGAATACAGAAGCGACCCAGGCGACCACAGGAATCAGCAAGCCCCATGCCGAGGTTCCGAAAAGGGGAAGGCTAGTCGCATTGACCGTGGCTGTAAAAAACATTTCCTTACTCAAAAACCCGTTAAAAAAAGGCAACCCGGCCATTGAAAAGCTGCCGATGACAGCGAATGTAAAAGTGATGGGCAGAAACGACATGAGTCCCCCCAAGCGCCGGATGTCGCGCGTTCCAACCTGGTGATCGATGATGCCGATCACCATGAAAAGTGCTCCCTTAAATGTAGAGTGGTTGACCATATGGAACAATGCAGCAAATATGGCCAATCCATAAAGTTCACCTAATTCGCCATCGCCAAAATGTAAAGCGGCTGACCCCAGACCGAACAGACTCATGATCAAACCCAGCTGGCTGATAGTGGAATAGGCGAGTAAGGCCTTCAAATCTGTCTGACGGACGGCACAGAATGCTCCCCAGAATAAAGTGACAAGCCCCACGAGTGTGACTGTCCAGAACCAAGCAGCACTTCCTCCAAAAAGCGGGGTGAAACGAGCGACCAAGTAAATACCTGCTTTGACCATCGTGGCAGAGTGCAGATAAGCACTGACAGGAGTCGGTGCTTCCATCGCATCCGGCAGCCAGATGTGGAAAGGAAACTGTGCCGATTTGGTGAAGGCACCGAGCAGCACCAGAAACATTGCCGGATAAAACAAAGCATGTTCAGTGTACTGGCCAATGACAGCTGCAATTTCCCGAATGCTGAAAGTGCCTGTCATAGAATGCAGCATTAAGAATCCGGCAAGCATTCCGAAACCGCCGAATACGGTAATCAATAATGACTTTTGAGCACCATAGCGGGAATTTTTACGGTGATACCAGAAAGCGATAAGCAGGAAGGAAGAAATGCTGGTTAATTCCCAGAAGATGTACAGAACAAGGAGGTTGTCAGATAGGACAGCACCCATCATAGCGCCCATGAACAGCAGCAAGTAAGCGTAAAAATGTGGGAAAGAATCGGAAGATGATAAATAGTAGATGGAGTAAAGAACTACAAGGCTCCCCATACCGGTGATTAGTAGAACCATGATCAAGCTGAGGCCATCAAGATAAGCTGTAAAGTTAATGCCCATTGAAGGAATCCAGTTGACTGATTGAATCAGTTGTTCCCCATTTGATATAGTGGGGATCTGTATGACGAAAATAACAAACAAAGTGAAAGGGACCAAAAGCACGAGCCAGCCGATGTGCAGTGCTCCGATTCGTTTATGTATGAGCGGAATAAGGGCGGCGGCGATAAAAGGAATTAAGATAGCTAAGATCAGTGAGTACACAGCAGAACCTCCTGTTTTGGATTTGAAAATCAGTTGTGAATGGAAAAATCAAAGGATGGGTATATAATATAGGAAACAGGTTTCGCTTTGTTTGCAATATGATATGATAAGGGCTTGTAAAGCAACCAATATAAATTATACAGGAAAGCTAGGCGCTTTTCATTTGCCAGCAGGTGCTGGATCGAAAAAGGTCGGCAAGTCTTGCTGGATGGAAAACTGAGAGTAGACGAAAACCATTGATTTTCTATGAAAGAAGAAGTACAATTTCATAGTTTTGAATGTTAGGATATGAATTATATTTCCAGGGGGGTGAACATAAATGAAGAAAATCAGAGGACGAATGGATGAAAGCATCCTGGTATGTGTTTTTTATGGGCCGAATGGTGAACGTTTGATCAATCGGGGTAATAAACTTGCTACTATGTTGGATTGTCCATTGTATATTTTAACAGTGGATCAAAAGTCTATTGATGAATTTGACGCTGAAAAAGCATCCTATGTTGAACGATGGAGAGAACTTGCTGAAGAGTACGAAGCTGAAGAGTTTATTGTTCGTGATAGTGAAAAACGCCCCTCTGCAAAAGTGATTGCGGAAGTGGCTCATGAGTTCAATATTACACAAATTATTATTGGACAGACTGCAAGAAGCAGATGGGAAGAAATTACTAAAGGTTCGTTCCTGAATATGCTGCTGCGTGAAATTCCATTAGTCGATCTTCATGTCGTTTCTTTGGCTCGCACAGTCAAGGGTGTTGAAGGGGACGAGTTTGAAAAGGGTGTACGCTGTTACTTGGTAAAAGACGAAGACAGCTACAAGATCAATTTTACCCAATCAAAAAACTGCCAGCTTGAAGGGATTTTCTTTAAGGAAATCGGTACCGATTTTGATAACGGTATCTTCAAATTCATGCATGACAATAAAGTGTATCAAGTGGAAGTGACGGAAGACTGGATTGACTTACCTGAAATTATTGACGAATGCTTAGATAAAGAATTAGTGAAAAAGTAAATAACAACGACAAAAGGCTGCTTCGCCATCGGGGCAGTCTTTTGTTGACTAAAGGGGAGATTCAGTGAATTATGAAGAAAACCAAAAGGTTGGAACCGCTAATCCCAAAAGAACTAGAAACCCGTTCGTTTGCTGAGGTCATAGATGACAATTACATAAGCAATTGCAAGATTTCGCAGGAAACCATTGATTTTAGTACGGAAGAAGCACTTCATATTGACAAGGTAGTCTTTGAGAACGTCAACTTTTTAGAAACTAGTTGGCCGCGTTCAGAGTTTGTTGATGTCGTTTTTTTGAATTGTGACTTATCGAATGCGGACTTGAGTCGCACCGTTTTTCACCGGACTGAATTCCGAAACTCCAAATTGCTGGGTACTAATTTTGTTGAAGCGGGAATACGCCATACTCTTTTTGATGAGTGCGTCATGAATTACGCCACGTTCGGCTTTTCTTTGTGCAATACGGTAAGCTTTATCTCTTCTTCCATGCGTTTTGCGGACTTTTACCAGATGGAATTGAAGAGCAGCGAATTCCGTATGTGCGAGATGAATGATATTAATTTTACGGAAACCAGCTTGAAAGGCATCGACCTGAGCACCAATACTTTTGACAGCATTCAAGTGTCCATTGAAAAGTTACAGGGATGCAAGGTATCACCAGATCAAGCTATCGCATTTGCACGGCAAATGGGAATGATTGTAGTGAGCAACTAAATAGAAGAAACGCGAAAAAAAACCCAACAGTTTTGACTGTCGGGCTTTTTTTGATGGCTATAGGGCGCTTGCGCTTTTCTATGGATCCAGACTCCAGCGCCTAGCTTTTCGGGACATAAGTCAACCCAGCCGCGTGGCAAAGAGCGCCACACTGCTGGTCTGCCTTATGCCTGTCAGAGCTGACCAGGCGCTTGCGCTTTTCTAGAGATCCAGCTGCAATGGCCAACTCCTCGGGACATAAGTCACTCTGACTGTGCGACTGAAAACACGTCGCTTCGCCAGAGCGTCTTATGCCTGTCGGAGCTGAACGGCCATTTCCGCTTTTCCTTAGATCCAGACTCCAGCGCCTAGCTCTTCGGGACATAAGTCAACCCAGCCGCGTGGCAAAGAGCGCCACACTGCTGGTCTGCCTTATGCCTGTCAGAGCTGACCAGGCGCTTGCGCTTTTCTGTATTACCGGACACCTTTCATAAATCCTTGGATACGCGGTGCGAAGATGAATAATAGGATACTGAGGACGATGGAAACGCCCCCAATGATTCCGAAATACATCATTTCATTTTCTACTGTGTAGAACTTGACCAATTGCGCATTGATTGCTTGAGCGGCAGCGTTGGAAAGGAACCACAGGCTCATTGTTTGAGCAGAAAAAGCGGCAGGTGCCAATTTGGTTGTTGCCGATAATCCTACTGGAGAGAGACAAAGTTCACCAAGTACGACGATGAAATAACTAAGAACCAACCAAAGTGGGTTGACCAATGCTGAAGCGCCGCCGAAGTAAGCAGGCAATAGGATTACCAGGAAGGACAATCCGGCAAATAATAGGCCAAGAGAGAACTTTTGTGGAATAGATGGTTGTTTACTTCCAAGCTTAACCCACAGCCAAGCAAAGACTGGAGCCAGCATGATGATGAATAACGGATTTAAAGATTGGAACCATGCGGGAGAAATGCTGATTCCTGCAAATTCAAGGTCCGTACGCGTATCCGCATATGCGGCAAGAATTGTTGAACCTTGTTCTTGAATCGCCCAGAACATAACTGAGGCAATGAACAATGGAATATAAGCCAGTAAATGTGAGCGTTCCACTTCTGTCGTTTTTTTGCTGCGATACATCACTGTGAAATAAGCGACCGGAATCAGAATTCCGAAAATTCCGACAGTAGCTACGAAGCTATCAAAAGTTAGTAATCCAGTTGGAATCCCAATGGCAACAGCTGCCGCGATAACCAAGGCGCCGATTGTGAAAATTTTAATTGTCGTCTTACGTTCCGAAGGCAATAAAGGATTTGGCACAATTGTTCCAGCCAAGCCAAGATTTTTCTTTTTTGTAGCTAAAAATATGACCAAACCAAGGAACATGCCGACAGCTGCAATACTGAAACCTAAATGGAAGCTGATTCTCATCCCGACGGTACCGACAATTAACGGAGCGAGAAAGCCACCCATGTTGATCCCCATGTAGAAAATACTGAAGCCTGCATCGCGGCGATCATCGTTTTCAGCGTAAATTTCACCTACGACACTCGATACGTTGGGCTTCAAAAGTCCAGTACCTAGGACAATCAGCACCATGGAAACAAAGAACAAAGCGAGGTTTCCGGGAATCGCTAAAGCGATGTGTCCGAGCATAATAAGAACCCCACCATAAAAAACGGCCCTTGACGTACCGAATATCCGGTCGGCTAACCAGCCACCGATGATTCCAGACATATAAACAAGTGATCCGTATATAGACATGATGGATAACGCGGTCGTTTTATCTAGACCAAGACCACCTGCGGACATTTCGTAATACATATAAAAAACTAGAATGGCTCTCATTCCATAATAGGAGAACCGCTCCCAGAACTCTGTAAAAAATAACGTGAATAGCCCTTTGGGATGACCAAAAAAGCCTTTTTGAGGAACACTATTCACAATTTCTTGCCGAGAATACTTTTCAGACATCATACTAACCTCCAATTGTTTATTCTAACATAATACTTTTTTTAGTTGAAAAAATCAAAATTAATTTAAATGAAGAGTAATAAAAGCTTATTTTTGAAAAAAATAAAAATAAGCAAAATAAAAAAAGGAAATAAGTTTTTTAAAATAATTATTTAATTCTAATTTTTGTTTTTTATTAGTTTTTAAGTATGGCAGCATTTTTAGAAGGCTAACTATTCAAAGAGTCTAATTACCTGCTATTTTAAATATATTCCTTTATAGTAAATTAATTATGTATAAAATACTATAAAATTACCATATTAAGTAACTTATACTTAGTGTTCACTAATTATTCACACTTTTTTATATAATTATCCAAAAAAGATTGTGAAAAAGCTCAAGGTGCAGTATATTTAAAATACTTAGAATTTTAAATAGGAAGCAGGAGCATGCAATGAAACAGTTAAGCAAACGAATCAAGGACTTAAGAGAAGCTAAAGGACTATCTACTGAAGAATTGGCAGAAGAAATCGGCTTTGCAAAAAGTACGGTCTGGGCTTATGAAAGTGGAAAGAAACAAGTTTCTGTAGTGCATCTCGAAAGACTTGCCGATTATTTTGAGATATCAGTAGACAGTTTGTTGGATCGCAGCGAACGGACAATCAATGTGGATCTTCAAAACACTAGCTTCTTAAACGATTACAATTTAATGCTGGATGACCAGCCACTCAATCAGCATGAAATTGCTGAAGCTGCGTCTTTCATACAAGTTAAACGTCGTATGGGCAGTTATGGAGTTGCGACTTCTTAATTGCTGAAAAGCCCAATCGAAATGCCCATTCCTTGCCAAAGGAATGGGCATTTTTTTATGATGGAGAGATGTCAATGGAACCAGAGCGAAAAGATAAATACAGTTATGGGAAAACTGTTTATCTTATATTTCTATGGGAAAACAGGAAGTATAGCAAATGGATTATAGGAGGGTGATATTAATGACTAAAACAATATTTATTACAGGAGCAGGAAGCGGGCTGGCAAAAGGAACCGCATTCGGTCTGGCAAAGCAAGGGCATAAAGTCATTGCGCCGGTTGAAACGGCTCCGCAAGTGACGGCTTTGCGAGAGGAAGCTGAATCAAAAGGACTGGCATTGGAAGTTTTTAAGATGGATATCAAAAATCCTCAGGATTTAGCACAAATGCTCGATTATGATTTCGATATCTTTGTTGCCAATGCCGCAGTCAACGAAGGTGGACCACTTTCAGAAGTGCCGATGTCGAATTTCAGGGAATTATTCGAGGTCAATGTCTTCAGCACTTTGGAAACTGCACAGATTGCAGCGCGTAAATTTGTAGATAAAGGAAAAGGGAAGATCATTTTCATGTCTTCAATGGCTGGGATCATGGCATCGCCATACGTTGGGCCATACACTGCGACCAAGCATGCTATCGAAGCAATTGCGACAACGATGCAGAAGGAACTCGAAGGCCACGGCGTTCAAGTGGCAACCATCAATCCAGGAGCTTTTGCGACAGGCTTTAATGACCGCAGCGCAGAAGCGAAGTGGAAATGGTATGATGAAGCCATTCATTTTACGCGGAAAGAAGACATGGAAGAGGCTGATAAAGCGCTGGAAAATCAATACGATCCTGCAGACATGATAGAGAAAATGGTGGAAATCATCCCGCTTGATACACATCAATTCCGCACTGCCTTTCCTGAAGAAACAGAAAAACAGATGAAGCAAGAAGAAGCAAAGCGATGGGATATGAAAATTTGAAGAAGCAGTGAAGAATGAGCTTCAAGTAGTCTTTCTTCCTTTAGCTTAAAAAGCAAGAAAATAAGCAATCGTCCTGAAAGCGTCAGCTTGAAGGATGGTTGTTTTTGTCTCTATAAGGGAACGCTTTTTTGGTGTTTCATCAAAGAAAAAGACGAGGAAATGTGGTAAGCTAACTCATACGATACGAGTATTAGGAGTGTTCTATTTTGTTGGAAAGTGCAAAGAAATTACTGCAGTCCCATTTTGGTTACGAGTCCTTCCGGGTCGGCCAGGAGCAAGCCATTACGCAGGTATTTGAAGGGCATAATTCGATTTGCGTCATGCCGACAGGCGGAGGCAAGTCCATGTGCTATCAAATTCCTGCTCTTGTTATGGAAGGGACCACCATTGTCGTGTCGCCTTTGATTTCATTGATGAAAGACCAAGTAGATGCTCTATTAGCAGCCGGTATTCCGGCTGCTTATATAAATAGTTCCCTCGATTTTGATGAAGTGCGGGAAACGTTGATGGATGTTCAGCGTGGAGCAATTAAATTATTGTATATTGCACCAGAACGGTTGGATTCAGAGATGTTCCTTAATGAATTGCAGGGAGTCCATGTTCCGCTGATTGCCGTCGATGAAGCCCACTGTATCTCACAATGGGGCCATGATTTCCGTCCGAGCTACCGCTTGATTAGCCGCATGACAGAATTGTTTCCTAATAATCCGACGGTGTTGGCTTTGACTGCTACTGCAACTCCTCAAGTGCGGGAAGACATTTGCCGAATTTTAGATATCGAAGAACGGCATACGATTATGACTGGATTTGAACGGCCCAATTTGACGTTTTCGGTTATACGCGGACAAGATCGGGAGCGATTTGTGAAGGAATATGTAGCGAAAAACGATAAAGAAGCAGGTATTATTTACGCTGCCACCCGAAAAACAGTAGATTCGGTTTACGAGATGCTATTAAAAAAAGGCATCAAAGCGGCTAAGTATCATGCGGGGATGCCTGACAATGAGAGAAAGATCGGGCAAGAGCGTTTCTTGAATGACGAGGTGACTGTCATGGTGGCGACCAATGCATTCGGCATGGGCATCGATAAATCCAATATTCGTTTTGTCATTCATTATCAAGTGCCGAAAAACATGGAAAGCTACTATCAAGAGGCAGGGCGTGCAGGACGAGATGGTTTGCCGAGTGCATGTATTGTGCTATACGCCTCACAAGATGTACAAACACAACGCTTTTTAATTGATCAAGCTCAAGATCCTGGCCGAATTCCGGGTGAGCTTGTGAAATTGCAAGGAATGGTTGATTATTGTCATACAGAAAACTGTCTGCAGCAGTTTATTATCCATTACTTTGGAGATACCGCGGCCGAACCGTGCGGACATTGTGGCAATTGTTTAGATGACCGGGAAAGTATGGATGTTACGAAAGATGTCCAGATGGTTCTGTCTTGTGTCATCCGTATGGGACAGAAGTTTGGCAAGGCGATGACCGCCCAAGTGCTGACCGGCTCACGCAATAAAAAGGTGCTGGATTTCCGTTTTGATAAGTTATCGACTTATGGGATTTTAAAGCATCAAAATGCCAAGGAAGTTTCGAACTTGATTGAGTTTATGATTTCCCAAGAGCTATTAGCGGTGGAACAAGGTTCATTCCCGACTATCTATGTGCCTGACGGTGGAAGAGATGTATTGCTGGGCAAGCGCAAAGTGCTGAGAAAAGGTGCAGTTGTCACTAAACGGATTGCTTCAAATGATCCATTATTCGAAGAGTTGCGCATAGTCCGGAAAAGTCTAGCCGACGAAGCTGGCGTACCGCCTTTTGTTATTTTCTCAGATAAAACATTGCAGGATATGGTAGCGAGAAGACCAAGAGACGAAATGGAATTTTTAGAAGTCAATGGTGTCGGTGCGAACAAGCTCGAGAAGTATGGAGCAGCGTTTCTGCAGGCAATTCATTCTTTTGATGCTATAAACAACTGAATAAATATAAGTAGGAAAACCTCATATAAAATGGGGTTTTTTTATTTTAAATTGTCAGACTTGTATAATTATACACTCTATTATAATAAACATTCTCGTTCTTCCTAAAGATAAATGGAAGCGTTTTCAGCAGTACATAGGATTTTGGGCTTAGTATAAACATTTTTTTGCTCGGAGGAATTGTATATATATTCAGACTTATGATATACTATCAAAATATTATGACACAAGAGTGCAATGAAGGAGGCGGTTTGATGAGCAAGAAAGAATATCCAATCCCACAAGGACTTTATCATCCAGATCAAGAGCATGAGGCGTGCGGAATAGGGATGATCGCCAATATTAACGGGGAAAAATCACATGCAATCGTCCAAAATGCAATTAATATATTGTGTAACTTAGAACACCGCGGCGGACAGTCGTCTGATACAAGTACAGGAGATGGCGCAGGGATCTTAACTCAAATCCCTCACCGTTTTTTCTTGAAGCAATGCGAAAAAGAAGGTATTACATTGCCTGAAGAAGGCAAGTACGGAATCGGCATGCTCTTTATGCCGCAGGATTACGATCTTCGGATGAAGACAAAGGAAGTGATTCATCAGATCATCCAGGAAGAAGGGCAAATCTGTCTTGGCTGGCGTCCGGTTCCAGTAAATGATTCGTTTGTTGGCAAAGTCGCTTCAAAAACCAAGCCAGTTATCCGCCAAGTATTTATCGGGGCTGCGCACGGCTTGGAAAACCGGGTAGACCTTGAGCGTCGTTTGTATATTATCCGTAAGCGGATCGAACAGGCGATGGTCGGCAAAGAAGACTTTAAAGACGTGTATTTCAGTAGCCTTTCAGCAGGAACGATTGTCTATAAAGGAATGCTTATCCCGGAACAGCTGGATTCATTTTATATTGACCTCAACCATCCAGAATTCAAATCTGCATTGGCTCTCGTCCACTCTCGCTTCAGCACGAATACTTTCCCGAGCTGGCAGCGTTCACATCCTAACCGCTACTCAATCCACAACGGTGAATTCAATACCTTAAGGGGGAATGTCAATTGGATGCGTGCACGTCAGATGCTCTGTGCTTCCCATGCATTCAATGAAGAAGACCTTAAAAAAGTTCTTCCCGTCATCGATGAAACAGGTAGTGACTCATCTATGTTCGACAACTGTTTTGAATTTTTGCATTTATCTGGAAGATCTCTTGCGCATACAGCAATGATGATGGTACCGGAACCATGGGTTAATGACCCGACCATCAAACAAGAAAAAAGAGATTTCTACGAATACCATAGTACGTTGATGGAGCCGTGGGATGGTCCGGCTGCACTAGTCTTTACTGATGGGAAACAAATTGCGGCTTGTCTTGATCGAAATGGCCTTCGTCCCGCGCGTTATTATGTGACGAAGAGCGGTATGATCGTCATGGGTTCAGAAGTAGGAGCATTGGATATTTTTGCGGATGACATTATTTATAAAGATCGTCTGCGTCCAGGCAAAATGCTATTGGTGGATCTCGAAGAAGGCAAGATTATTCCTGATGAAGAAATCAAGCTTCAGATTGCAGGAGAATTGCCTTATAAAGATTTCATCGATAAAAACATGTTCGATCTGGCCGATCTGCCTGAGCCAGTAAAACCTTCAAACTCTGATGATACGCAACCCTTGATCAAACGACAGCTGGCTTTTGGATATACCATGGAAGAAGTCCAAAAAATTATCAAGCCGCTGGCAACTGAAGGCAAAGATCCTGTCGGTTCAATGGGCTACGATTCACCGTTGGCTGTTTTGTCGAAAAAACCGCAACTTCTATACAATTACTTTAAGCAATTGTTTGCTCAAGTTACGAATCCGCCGATTGATGCGATTCGGGAACATATTATTACAGCCGCACGGACAACCATCGGTGCAGAAGGGAATTTGGTTCAGCCAAGCCCTAGAAGTGCTCGTCACATCCGTCTGGAAACACCCGTTTTGACAGATTTGGAACTTGAGAAGTTGCGTCAGCAGAATATTGCGGACTTCAAAGCTGCGACGATTTCAATCCTGTTTTCAAAAAATAATGGTGCCGAAGCGATGGAACAAAAGCTGGAAGCGGTTTTTGCAGAAGCGGATCAAGCTCTTAAAGGCGGCGCGACGTTGCTTGTCCTATCTGATCGCGGTGTCAATGAAGATTACGCAGCAATTCCAGCTTTACTTGCCGTTTCAGGGCTTCACCACCATTTGATCCGTCAAGGCACTCGTACACAAATGAGCATTTTACTAGAATCTGCAGAACCTCGTGAAGTTCATCATTTTGCTGCTTTGCTTGGCTATGGAGCAGAAGGCATTAACCCCTATTTAGCTTTTGATACGATTCAGAATTTGATTGAAATTGAAGATATTCCTAATGCGAAGTTTGAAGAAGTGGAACAAACTTATGTGAAAGCTGTTACAGATGGCATCATCAAAGTTTTATCCAAAATGGGGATTTCAACCATTCAAAGCTATCGCGGCGCACAAATTTTTGAAGCTGTCGGTATTCATATGGACGTAATCGATAAATACTTTACCCGTACTTCTTCGCGCCTTGGCGGAATTGGTCTTGATATTATTGCCAAAGAAGTGCTTATGCGGCATGCAGCAGCTTACCCGACTGCTCAAGGAGATGATCAGGCACTGGATTCCGGTGACGAATTCCAATACCGTGAAAATGGAGAAAACCACCAATACAATCCAAAAACGATCCATATGCTGCAGCATGCATGCCGGACCAATAATTACGATGTCTTCAAAAAATACACCAATCTGTTAACTGACGAAAAGGCCAACCTTCAGTCACTACGTGGCTTGATGTCCTTTAAACAACAGACGTCAGTGCCGATTGAAGAAGTGGAAACGATCGAAGAAATCTGTGCACGTTTTAAAACAGGTGCCATGTCATATGGTTCCATCAGTAAAGAAGCGCATGAAGCTCTTGCGATTGCGATGAACCGCATAGGTGGAAAAAGCAATTCAGGAGAAGGTGGAGAAGAAGTTTCCCGCTTTATTCCCGACGATAATGGCGATAATCGCCGCAGTTCCATTAAACAGGTGGCATCCGGCCGTTTTGGTGTAACCAGCCATTACCTGGTGAACGCCGATGAAATCCAAATTAAAGTAGCGCAAGGAGCGAAGCCGGGAGAAGGCGGACACTTACCGGGCAAAAAAGTATATCCGTGGATTGCGGAAGTACGCGGTTCTACTCCGGGCGTTGAACTGATTTCACCGCCCCCACACCATGATATTTATTCAATTGAAGATTTAGCTGAACTAATCTTCAATTTAAAAAATGCAAATCCCGCTGCGCGTATTAGTGTCAAACTAGTATCAGCAGTTGGTGTCGGAACGATTGCAGCTGGCGTTGCAAAAGGCCGTGCGGATGTCGTATTGATCAGCGGCTATGATGGGGGTACGGGAGCAGCGCCGAAAACAAGCTTGAAGCACACGGGCCTGCCGTGGGAAATTGGCTTGGCTGAAACGCATCAGACTCTTCTATTAAACGGGCTGCGTGATCGGATTGTTGTGGAAACAGACGGCAAAATGATGACTGGACGCGATGTAGTGACAGCAGCTCTTTTAGGCGCTGAAGAATTCGGGTTTTCAACTGCCCCTCTCGTCGTACTTGGCTGTGTCATGATGCGCGTTTGTCATTTGGATACTTGTCCTGTCGGTATCGCGACCCAGAATCCGGAGTTGCGCGAAAAGTATGGTGGAGACCCAGAGCACGTAGCAAATTTCATGCGCTTTATCGCACGCGAAACGCGTGAATTGATGGCGGAACTGGGCTTCCGCACAATTGATGAGATGATTGGACGAACGGACGTCATTGAAGCCAACCAGGCAGTGGATCACTGGAAAGCGGGCGGTATTGATTTAAGTGCCTTATTGTATCAGCCAAACCTTCCTGAAAAAGTGGGACGTTATGCAACCATCAAACAAAATCACGAACTGGAAAAGACGCTGGACCATCAGGAACTATTGCCGCGTTGCCGTCATGCGATAGAAACCGGTGAACGCGTAGAAGTCGCGACAGCAATCCGCAATATCCACAGAGCTACAGGGACCATCGTGGGCAGTGCCATTTCAAAACGCTATGGTGCAGAAGGCTTGCCTGATGACACGGTCAATCTGAACTTCCAGGGTTCTGCCGGACAAAGTTTCGGCGCATTTATTCCAAAAGGCATGTCGATGAACTTAATCGGTGACGCCAATGACTTTGTAGGAAAAGGCTTGTCAGGCGGAAAAATCACGGTTTACCCGGCATTAGATTCAACATTCCTTCCGGAAAATAATATCATTATCGGAAATGTTTCATTCTACGGGGCATCTGCCGGTGAAGCTTATATCTACGGTGTCGCAGGAGAACGCTTTGCCGTTAGAAACAGTGGGGCAAAAATTGTCGTCGAAGGTGTGGGCGACCATGGCTGCGAATATATGACCGGCGGCCGCGTAGCAATTCTGGGGAAAACCGGCAAAAACTTTGCTGCCGGCATGTCTGGCGGGGTAGCTTATGTGCTCGATGAAGAAGGCACATTCAGTGCACACTGCAATGCGGAAATGGTGCACTTACAGCCGCTTGCCGATCCTGCAGAAATTGAAGAATTACGTGAAATGGTTCAGAAACATGTTCATTATACGAGCAGTGCCAAGGGAACCCGGTTATTAGCTAATTGGGATATTTATACAGCTAAGTTCGTGCGTGTTATCCCCAAAGCCTATCTTCAAATCAACGAACGCATCAACAAACTACAAAACAGCGGCATGGCAAAATCTGAAGCGGAAATGGCAGCTTTTGAAGAAAGTAAAATGGCCAGTGCTGGGAAATAGAAAAGTGTAAGTCCTGTTCAGCTGTGATAGCTGTAAGGCGTTCTGGGAAAGCGACTCGAGGGGCTGGTTGCTAGAGTCTGGACAATAAGAAAAAGATAGTAGAGTCTCGATAAAAAAATCCCAAGCTTTCGCAAACAGGCGAAAACTCTGCGGATTCAACATGAGAAATTGTGAGTAGGAGGGAAATGATGGGCAAACCAACTGGATTCATGGAATACGACAGACAAACAGTCAAAGAACGCCAACCTGCTGAACGGACAAAAGATTGGAACGACTATACAATCCCTCTATCAGATGAAGAAGTAGAGAAACAAGGTGCGCGCTGTATGGACTGTGGAGTGCCGACATGCCACACCGGAATGGATTTGGACAATGTGACGACCGGCTGTCCGGTGAATCATCTTATCCCTGAATGGAATGATCTGGTTTACCGCGGCCAATGGAAAGAAGCTTTACATCGTGAGCATCTGAAAAATAATTTCCCTGAATTTACTGGAGTGGCTTGTCCGGCACCTTGCGAAGGAGCATGCGTATTGGGTATCAACGAACCGCCTGTAGCTATCCGTACAGTGGAACGTTCCATCATCGAACGAGGGTTTGAGGAAGGTTGGGTTGTGCCGGAACCACCGAAAACACGGACCGGTAAAAAAGTCGCGGTAATCGGTTCAGGGCCAGCCGGACTTGCAGCGGCAGCGCAACTGAACAAAGCAGGGCATCTAGTAACCGTATTTGAGAAAAGCGACCGTGTGGGTGGCTTGTTGACATACGGAATTCCGGAGATGAAACTGTCCTACGATATGGTGCAGAGACGTGTCAATATTCTTGAGCAGGAAGGGATCACTTTTATCACCAATGTAGAGGTGGGGAAAAACTACCTTTCTTCAAAACTGAAGGATGATTTTGAGGCAGTCGTCATGTGCACCGGGTCAACTGTTCACCGCAATATCGATGTGGAAGGTCGTGAATTGGATGGCGTCCATTTTGCGATGGACTTCCTGCATGACAGCACAAAAAGTCTACTGAATTCGAATTTTAAAGACGGCAACTACATTTCGGCAACAGACAAGAACGTCATCGTCATTGGCGGCGGAGATACAGGAACTGATTGCTTAGCGACATCCGTCCGCCATGAATGTGCAAGCCTTGTTCAGTTTGATGTTTACGACAAAAAAGGTGCGATTCGCGACGAAAAAGGAAATCCGTGGCCTCAGTATCCGAAAGTTCACCGGATAGAATACGGCCATAAAGAAGCGGCTGCGACTTTTGGCGACGACCCAAGAGCTTATGCGGTCATGACAAAGAAATTTGTCGGCGATGAAAGCGGACAAATCAAAGAAGTGCATACTGTAAATGTGAAGTTAAAGATAGATGAAAAAGGCAACCGAATCCGCGAAGAAATTCCGGGCACTGAAAAGGTATGGAAAGCGGATCTTGTATTGATTGCCATCGGCTTCAGTGGACCTGAACAGGAACTGATTCAGCAGCTGGAGCTGGAAACAGAAGCGAATTCAACAGTGAAAGCGGAATATGGAAAATATACAACCAGCGTAGAAGGCGTTTTTGCAGCGGGAGATGTTCGTCGCGGTCAAAGTCTGATCGTTTGGGCTATCAATGAAGGCCGGGAAGCGGCACGTGAATGCGATCGTTTCCTGATGGGCACTACTGTATTGCCGTAAAAATGAAGAGTAGATTGTTTGTTTTAGTGAAAAACTGCGTGCAAACTCCATATGGGGTTTGCACGCAGTTTTTCTGTAGAAAGAGAATAGTGAATTTAGGACTGCGCTTACTCGAAGAAAAAACAAGTGCATTTTATTAATGAAAACTGATAATTAAGTGATTTCCAGTTGCTTTATTGAAGAAAAAATGTGTCTTTTATGTAAATGATGCAATGAACAGTTGTGCAAAAGACCTACTAAGTATATACTATAGAAGGTCGGATATGGAATTTTAAGTAAAAAATAGGTGATATGGTGCATATTCTCACTTGTAAAGAATTAAAATTTCCAGACCCTGCTAAAAAACAAAATAGGGGGAATATACATGTTGAAAAAGAGTGTGATTGCAGTATTATTTTCAGTGGTTATGGCATTAGGGTTGGGCACGAGCGTATTTGCAGAAAGTAATAATGAAGCTGTGAAATATGATGTTACAAATGAAATGACGCCAGAAGTTGCTAAAGCAATAGCCGAAGTTAATAAAACGAATGAAAAAATTTACGAAGAAATTAATAAAGCAGTAGATAAATCCGAAAAGATGTACGCTAAATATCAGGATGAAAAATCTAAGCATCAAGATGTAGCGAAGCAGGCTTTGTTGACTAAAGAATATGAAGAAAAATCTGCTAAGTTAATTAGCGAACTGAAAGTAAAAACTGAAAGCATGACACTCAAAGGAATAGAAAAAGCAGAAAAAGCTGGATTGATAATGGAAATAGAATGGGTATTAATCGAATTTGCCGATCGTGAAGAATTAATCGATCCAATGGTAGTAGTAGGTTGGTAAATCAGTTTGTATAATTGTCGGCTTATAGAGTACTATGAAAGTAGAGAATAATAATCTTTACTCTCATAGTTTTTTAAAAGGAAGTGAACTTATGAAGGGCTTAGATATATTGAAAAATGGATATCTGGAGAAAGTGAATAATGAGTCCACCTTTATAAGCCTGCTTGGTCGTGGTGATGGTCTTGAAATAATTAAACAAACAGTGATGAAGGATAAGCTAATTATTCTTTTTCCTGGTAAAGATGCATTAGTTCAAGAATTTTTTTATATATTAAATGGGGTTTTAGAAGTAGAAATTGATGGCAGGAAAATTCAAATAAAAGAAAATGATTTTATTTCTGCTAAAAATTTAGAAGAAACGGTTCATTTTACTGCTTTAACAGAAGTAAGCTTCTTATCTGTCTCTACTGCTCCTGTTTTTTACTACCTTAGTGAAGTTATTAATGAGCTTAAAAAAATAGGAGAGACTGTTGAACAAAAGGATCGTTACACTTTTAACCATAGTTCTCGTGTGGCTAATTATGCTGTAAAAACGGCATCTGAAATGAAATTGAGAAGAGAACATATGGAGAAGCTGTTTTTAGCTTCAATCCTACACGACATCGGCAAAATCAATATTCCAGAAGAAGTCTTGAAAAAGCCAAGCAAATTAACAAATGAAGAATTTGAATTGGTGAAAAAGCACCCGGGCGACGGGACTGCCATGATTCGTGATACACCTTACGCAGACATTGCAGATATCGTCGAACAGCATCACGAGCGTGTTAATGGAAGAGGGTACCCTCATGGACTAAAAGGCAATGAAATATTGATAGAAGCAAAAATTATCGGAGTTTGTGATACCTTCGATGCGATGACTGAGGACAGGGCATATCGATCTGCATTTTCTGCTGAATATGCAATGATTGAAATTAACAGCCTGATTGGGATTCAATACGACGAGGAAGTTGTTAGGGCTTTCGAGCAGGTTTTGAAAGAAGAAGGAAAACTAAGTGAATAGATGCTGAATTCGGACGCCACGACATTTCGAGATGTCTTTTATTTTGCTTGAAATGTTTAAAAACAACCGGTTTAGTCAATACTTTATACACAATGATTTACACAAATAAGGAGGAGAGATTCAAATGGCCAAAAATTCATCAGGTGGCATGTTCGGTAAACTTATATTAATCGGTCTCGGTGCGTTAATCGGTGCAGCAATGACGCAGCAAAGAACGGAAACAGGTAGAATGTCTGAAACTAGTAAAGCTGATATGAAAGCAAATATCAAAAAAGGTCTCGATCGCTTCAATGAACAATCGGGCGGCATGGTCGATAAAGTGAAGCCAACTGTCAACAAAGCGGTGGAAAAAGTGAAAACGGCAATTGATTCACAGCAGGACATGATGAATAAAGAGAAAGACGCATTGGATAAAGCCAATAAGACACTTCAGGATGATGTTGGTGGAAATGCTGATAATAGCAGCACTTCGACAGATAAATCCAAAGCGAGTTCTGCGAGTGGGGTTTCCACTGATAGCAACAAGCCAACAGGCGGAATTTATGGAGGAAGCACGGAGTATACGGAGTCTTTGAAAAAAGATGATTCATCTGATTTATCAAAAGAAGAAAGTTCAACGTTCGGTAAGCCAAACACTTCAGACAATCCCTCTTCTGATGCAGGCAAACCACTCGGAGGAAGCACAGAATATACAGATTCCCTGAAAAAGAATCTATCGGATGAATCATCGAAAAAAGACAACTCATCTTCAAATGATTCAACATTCGGAAAGTAAATTCGGTATAATAGAATGAAGATAAGCTATGCGCGTTTATAGAAACGGCATAGCTTTTTTCTTAATTCATTTTTTAACTGAATATTCTACGTATGAAGGGAGCTGCTCGTTTGTTTAAAACTTATGCAACAGGAGCATTTTTCGATGAGATGTTCACACCCCATGGAAAACCAAAATCGCATTATCGAAAATTTTTCGATGTACTTCAAAGTTTTTCAACAGAAGAACTGAGAGAAAAGCATGAAACAGCTCAGCTATCGTTTTTGAGACAAGGTATTACGTTTACGGTTTACAACAATAATGTAGGAACAGAAAGAACGATGCCTTTTGACTTTATTCCCATCATCATTCCCTCCGAAGAATGGGAAGTGGTAGAAAAAGGAATGATTCAGCGGGCGGAAGCGCTCAATCAGTTTTTGGAAGATGTCTATCAGGACAAGCGTATTCTGCGTGATGGAATTGTTCCAAGACGGTTAGTTGAGGAAAATCCGTATTACTACGATGAACAAGTCAAGGGCATTGATATTCCGCTGAAAAATCATATCTTTTTGGCAGGAATCGATTTGATTCGTGACGAAAACGGAAAATACCATGTGCTTGAAGATAATTTGCGCAATCCATCCGGGTTGTCTTATGTTTATCAAAATCGATACGTTATGCGTCAGGTTTATCCTGAGTTTTTCGCTAGCCAATCGGTTCATACTCTTGAGCACCAGCTTTCCCATTTGCACCAAGCGATACTCGATCATGCGCCAGAATCAAGAAAAGAGAAAGCTTTTGCCGTTTTGTTGACACCGGGAATGTATAATTCTGCTTATTATGACCATGTGTTTTTAGCACAGCAGATGGGAATGGATTTGGTCGAAGGAAGAGACCTGATCGTTAAAAAGAACATTGTCTATATGAAGTCGATTCGGGGCTTGAAGCGTGTAGATATCATTTATCGCCGAATTGACGACGATTATTTGGATCCTGAAGCATTTCTGGCTGAATCTGCACTGGGTGTTCCCGGTCTGTTGATGGCCTATAGAAAAGGCAACGTTGCCATTTTAAATGGTATTGGCAATGGCGTAGCAGACGACAAAGCGATTTACGCATATGTGCCGGACATAATTCGATATTACTTGGGAGAAGAGCCGATCATCGATAACGTGAAAACCTACTTGCTGGACAATCCGGAAGAGCGGGAATGGGTGCTGGATCACTTAAACGAATTGGTGGTCAAGAATGTTGGCGCTTCGGGTGGCTACGATATGTTGGTCGGACCGCACGCATCTGAAAAACTGATTGAGGAATTCCGTAAAAAAATCATTGAGACTCCTCACCAGTATATTGCCCAGCCTACCATCAAATTATCCAGGGCTCCAGCATATCAGGGAGAAGCATTTTATCCTTGCCATGTCGATTTAAGGGTTTTTGTGGTTCGCGGAGTGGATACACACGTTATGCCGGGCGGACTTTCCCGCGTCGCGTTAAAAGAAGGCTCGCTGGTTGTGAACTCATCCCAAGGCGGCGGAGGCAAGGACACGTGGGTGTTCAAGAAAAGAGAAGAAGAGGGGGACGACTGATGCTTAGCCGTGTAGCGAATTCTTTGTATTGGATGTCGAGAAACGTTGAAAGAGCCGAGAACAACGCCCGAATTCTAGATGTGCAATTATTGCAAATGATCGAAGCCTCTGATGAAGAGCTAATTCGGGACAGTGATTGGAAGCTGATTTATGAAATTTGTGCTTCAACTGAAACGATGAAACAAATTAAATCACTGCCAAGTTATCAGGAAGATCAGCTTGTCCATTATTTAGCTATGGAAGAAGCCAATTCTAATTCTGTAGCAAGCTGTGTGAAAATTGTTCGTGAAAATGCAAGAATCAGCCGGGATCACATTCCGGATGATTACTGGGAAGCCTGGAACGGTTGTTATTTAATCTTGATGGAAATAGATCAAAAAAGCTGTACAGTCAAAGAAATGCGCAAATTTCTCGAACAAGTTAAATTAACATCGCTCATTACCCAAGGGATTGTTGAATCTGCTATGTCTCGAGGAGTCTCATATCAAATTATCAAAATTGGTAAGTGGCTTGAACGTGCTGAAAAAACAGCGCGAATCTTAAATGTGGTATGCGAGCGGACAAGAGAACGTGTAGTAGAAGCTCAGTCTGAAGATTATTATTATTGGTTGGCTGCTTTGCGGATGACGAACGGTTACAATGCCTATTTGAAAATGAACCCTCCACAGATGAATCCGAAGAAAGTCTTGGCTTTCCTTATTGCCAATCCAAACTTTCCAAGGTCAATTCGTTACTGCCTGACGCATGTGCGTAAAGCAATCGATGAACTGGAGGGCGGTAAAATCTCTCATTACTCATGGGAGCTTTATGCAAAGTTAGACCAATTGCAGGAAGAGTTTGAAGAAATCAGTATAGATGAGCTAAACTCGGATGAAATCATGGATTTTCTAAATGATTTTCAGAATGGTTGTAATGAAGTGGGAGAAGTCTTTTCGAAAACCTATTATTTGAGCGATTCGGAGACGAACCCGATGGAGTTCAGCCAATCACAGAGCATGGGCACGAAAGGAATAACTTCGATGAAATATAAAGTAGAGCACACAAATATATTTGAATATGAAACCATTGTGGACCAAAGCATGAACTCAATTCGGCTAAAACCGAGAACAGATGAATGTCAGCGGTTGTTGTCTTATCGTGCGGAAATCACACCGGCTTCTCTCACAAAAGAACACATCGATATTTGGGGCAACCATGTTGAGACCTTTTTTATCGCGGAGCATCATCAACATTTGGAAGTAAAGACAACATCAATTGTCAGTATCCAAAAAAGTCCATTTATCCATCGGATTGATTATTCACCAGAAATGAACGCCATTTTTCATTCGCAATTATTTAGAGAGCATTATTTAGCATTTTTAAGCAACACCGCATATACGTATTTGACGATCGATCACATGAAACAAATTGACCGAGAGCTCGGTATAATGAAAAACCCTGTGCAATACGCTATTGATGTAATGGAATATATTCATCAACATTTTACCTACGATGGCGAATCAACAACCGTCGACACGAAAGCGGAGGAATCCTTTGATCTAAGAAAAGGGGTTTGCCAGGATATTACCCATGTCATGCTGGGAATTCTTCGCAGCAAGTATATTCCAGCCCGTTACGTAAGTGGGTATTTGTACGTTGGTGAAAACTCTGCACTCGTTGGAGATGCTGCAAGCCATGCGTGGGTGGAAGTGATGGTTCCAGGCATCGGCTGGGTCGGTTTGGACCCGACTAACAACGTAGAAGCACTGGAAAATCATATCCGAGTAGGTGTTGGTCGCGATTACAACGACGTTAGCCCGGTACAAGGAGTTTACCGGGGGGGAAGCCAATCATTGGATGTTAAAGTCTCTGTAAGCTTGATGGATCAATAGAAAAAAGTTCCAATCATGAAGATGATCTTCAACTTTCAAGGGTCATTAGAGCAGGATAAGTCTTAATAATCGTTTAACTTCAGAATTTTCAAATCCGTGCGATAATAGAAGAACCTGAAATTTTTGAACGGAGATGGAGAGTAATTATGGACAATAATAGATTTAGTGAATACGGAGTAAGTGAACCAATAGTAAAGGCTCTTGAAGGATTAGGCTACACAGAACCAACAGAAGTACAAAGAAAAGTTATTCCAGTCGCACTGTCCAAGACTGACTTAACAGTAAAGTCCCAAACAGGTAGTGGTAAAACAGCAGCATTTGGAATTCCGATTTGTGAATTGGTCGATTGGGAAGAAAACAAACCGCAGGCATTGATTTTGACGCCCACACGCGAACTGGCAGATCAGGTAAAAGAAGATCTGACAAACATCGGGCGGTTTAAACGCATTAAAGCCGCCGCTGTTTATGGCAAGCAGCCTTTCGCTTACCAGCAGGCTGAACTGAAACAGAAATGCCACGTGGTTGTCGGAACGCCTGGCCGTGTTTTCGATCATATCGAGCGCGGGACATTGAACCTGGAGCAAATAGAATATCTGGTTCTTGATGAAGCGGATGAAATGCTGAATATGGGCTTTGTGGAACAAGTGGAAGCGATCATCAACAAATTGCCGAAACAACGGACCACTATGCTATTTTCAGCGACTTTGCCTGAAAATGTTGAAAAACTGCAGAAAAAATATATGATCGATCCTCAGCATATCGAAATTGCTTCTGCAGAAAACCTGACTGCCCAAATCGACCATTCACTATTCGTCGTGGCAGAGCAGAAAAAATTTGCCTTATTGCGTGACGTGACCATCATTGAAAATCCGGATAGCTGCATCATTTTCTGTCGGACAAAAGACAATGTCGATTTTGTTATGGAACAATTGGAGAAGCATTATTACACATGTGACAAATTGCATGGCGGCATGCTGCAGGAAGACCGGACAGCGGTCATGAACGACTTTAAACGTGGTGAGTTCCGCTATTTGGTGGCGACTGATGTCGCGTCACGTGGAATTGATATCGACAGCATTTCGCATGTCATCAACTACGATCTGCCCATGGAAAAAGAAAGCTATGTGCATCGTGCAGGCCGTACCGGACGTGCGGGGAAAACAGGAAAGGCGATTTCATTCGTCACACCAAATGAAGACAAGTTTTTAGCAGAGATTGAAGACTATATCGGTTTTGAAATTCCACGCAGAACGTCACCTTCTACTTATGAAGTAGAAGAAGCGACGCTAGCTTTCACAGAGAAACTCGAAAGTCGTCCGAAGTTGAAGAAAAATAAAAATGAGCAAGTCAATAAGGACATTCTGAAGCTATACTTTAATGGTGGTAAGAAAAAGAAACTTCGTGCTTTTGATTTTGTCGGAACTTTAACAAGTATTCCAGGGGTTACAGCTGAAGATATCGGGATCATCAAAATTCAAGATACGGTGACGTATATCGATATTCTAAATGGCAAAGGTCCGATGGTGTTGAAAGCGATGAAAGACAAAACGGTAAAAGGAAAAACGCTGAAAGTGCATAAAGCGAATAAGTAAATGGAGAGTACAGGCTAATTAAAGCCTGTGCTTTTTTTATTTTCCAGGAATAAAAGGGTGTGAATCATATGATGTAGTATAAAAGTCTTTTGAATTTCCACTATTTAGGTTTTAAAATGTACCTGTTCATTACTTATGTCACAAAATGAAGCGGTATTGTAATGAAACATGCTCTTTATTGTTACGTGCCTGTAATATTCCCGTGCTATTTTAATTGTACTTACAAAAAGCAAAGGGGATAGCAGAATTGAAAAAACTATTGGCAGTCTTGAGTTTTGTACTGATTTTATTCCTAGCAACTTCGATTGAAAGTTCAGCCGCATCAAATGTATACACAGTAAAAAGTGGGGATACACTATATAAGATTTCCAAAACACAAAAAGTATCAGTCAGCAACTTGAAGATTTGGAACGGTTTAAAGTCCAATACAATTTATCCAAAACAAAAACTTCAATTAAAAAAACCGGCAGCTAAGACAGTATCAAAAAAAACCACTCCATCCCGTTCTACAAGCGGATCAGTAGTTAAAGAATTTACAGTTAGTGCAACTGCCTATACGGCATACTGCAAAGGATGTTCAGGAATTACCCGAACAGGACTTAACCTGAAGAAAAATCCGGGACTGAAAGTTATTGCGGTAGACCCGAAAGTCATTCCATTAGGAACGAAAGTTCATGTCGAAGGCTATGGGTATGCTGTTGCTGGTGACACAGGCGGTGCCATTAAAGGAAATAAAATTGATGTCTTCATTCCCACTCAAAGCAGTGCACTTAAGTGGGGACGCAAGAACGTAAAAATAAAAATACTGAAATAAGCAAAATCCAGCTCATAAAAATGAGCTGGATTTTTTTGTGCATAAATCATCAATTGTGAATGCTAATTTATAGAGGTTTTACAAGGTGGGAATTTTTCTGGTATCCAGTCAAAATTCAAAACGTAATTGCTGTGGTGGATAAATCACAAATATAGAAAGAAGGTAAATTCAAATGTATAGTCTTTTTTTGAGTTTGACGGTATAATATTTGTATAATAAATGTAGAATTTTTAGGGCTATTGGAAATGGAGGCATCTGTTATGTCGGAGAAGATAATTGTCATAGGAGCCGGACCTGGCGGCTTAGCTGCGGCTATGTTATTGGCCAGTAGAGGATACCAAGTAGATGTCTATGAAAAACAACCGTGGGTAGGAGGCAGAAACGCAGAGCTGCGCCTAGGTGATTTTACTTTTGATACTGGGCCCACCTTTTTAAGTATGCTGCATTTAGTGGAAGAATTATTTGAAACAACTGGCCGCAATTTAAAAGATTACATGAATGCAATTGAGTTAGACCCTATGTATGAATTGATCTTTGAAGATCAGAACCTGATAATGACACGTAATAAACAGGAAATGAAGAAACAAATCAATGAGAATTTCAAAGGCGACGGTGACGGATATGAACGGTTTATGAAAGAAACAGGAAAGAAACTAGAAGCTTTATCGCCAATGCTGCAGTCAAAGATGGACAGTTATTTCGACATGGTTCATCCGAAGGTCTTAAAAGCTTTACCGGAACTCGAGGTAAGTAAAACCTTGTATGAAGTTTTGTCCCGCTATTTTAAAGATGAGCGAATGAAGATGGCTTTTGCCTTTCAGTCAAAATACTTAGGCATGTCACCGTGGGAATGTCCTGGTGCTTTTTCAATTCTTTCTTACATGGAACACGCTTATGGCATTTATCATCCAATTGGTGGAGTAAATCAACTATCGCAGGCAATGGCAAAAGTTGTAGAAGAACTCGGCGGCACAATCCATACCAATACCGGCGTTAAAAAATTATGGATCGAAAATCGTAAAGTTAAAGGTGTAGACCTTGATAATGGCCAGCGCGAAGTCGCTGACGAAGTGATTATCAATGGTGACTTTGCCCATGTCATGAATCATTTAGTTGAACCGGGAATCCTGAAAAAATACACGCCAGAAAAACTGGCGAAGAAAAAATATTCCTGCTCAACATTCATGCTGTACTTAGGTCTTGATAAAAAGTATGATCTCTCGCATCACACTATCGTATTTTCAAAAGACTACAAGAAAAATGTTGAAGAGATGACGAAATCACGTATTCTTTCTGCAGACCCTTCCATCTATGTGCAAAACGCAAGCGTTACCGACCCGACATTGGCACCTGAGGGAAAATCGGCACTGTATATTTTAGCGCCTGTGCCAAATAACTTCAGTGATATCGGCTGGGAAAAAGAACAGCATGCGTTCCGGGAATTGGTTCTGGATATCATTGAGGAAAAGTCCGAGTTTAAAAATTTGCGGAACCATATCGAGGTAGAGAAAATGCTGACGCCAATGGGATGGCAGGAAGACTATTCAGTTTATCAGGGCGCGACGTTCAATCTTGGTCATCAACTAACACAAATGATGGTATTCCGCCCTCACAATAAATTCGAAGAATTAGGTAACTGCTGGCTGGTTGGTGGGGGAACTCATCCAGGAAGTGGATTGCCGACTATTCTGGAATCTGCCCGCATCACTGCTAACGGTATTCTTGAGCAGCACGGCAAAAAAGGAATACCGATTCTGCCTCTGCCTAAACTGGAGGGATTTGCATGAAAATAGCTATGATCGGCGGCGGCGTCGGCGGCATGATGGGGGCATTATATTTATCGAATATGGGATTTGATGTCACCATTTTTGAAAAAGAAGAAAAGCTTGGCGGCCGTTTAGCTTTCGTCGAAAGAGATGGCTTTAAGATAGATCAGGGTCCGACAATCGTCTTATTACCTGAAATGTTTCAAGATCTGCTTCAGCAAGCAGGAATTCCTGCGGAAGATATCGAATTGTTACTATGTGACCCGCTGTATTCTATTCGTTTTCCAGATGGTACCGTGTACACCAAATATCCGGATATCAACCGTCAGCTTGAAGAAATTGAAAATGTTTTTCCAGAAGAGAAAGACGGATTTCTTCGGTATATTTCAGAAGGGCGCAAGCGTTTTGAAATCGGAAAGTCATCTTTTTTAGAGCATTCATTTGTCAATAAAGCCGATTTTTTTACAGCTGCAAACATAAAAAAATTATTGAAACTAAAGCCTCAACAGTCCGTTAAAAAACTCACATCAAATTATTTTCGTGACGAGCGGCTGCAATTAGCTTATTCTCTGCAGTCACTGTATATCGGTGGAGATCCCTTCCATGCTCCGGCGATGTATTCGCTTGTACCTTTCAGTGAACATGAACATGGGGTATATTATTTAAAAGGTGGTTATGGAAGCCTAATTCCAGTTATGGAAAAAGCGCTGCGAGCACGCAATAACGTGACCATTAAAACAGATTGTCCAGTCAAGCGGATCGTCACAGAAAATCAGCAAGCAAAAGGGATTGAAATGGCAGAAGGCTTTGAAGCATTTGATGCCGTCGTCTATAATGGCGATTTTCCCGGCATCGAAAAAGTAGTGCCCGAGCAGAAAAAGAAGAGCTATACAGCGTCTTCGGGATGTGTGTTATTGTATTTTGGTTTAAATAAGGTATATGAAGAAGGCAATGTCCACCAATTTTTCATTGGCGACAGTTACGAAGACCATATGGATGATGTATTCGTGAAGAAGCGGAAGACCGAAAACCCAGCGATCTACACTTTTCATCCGTCGAAAATTGACGATTCGCTGGCTCCAGAAGGCAAAGGTGTCCTCTACGTACTGGTTCCGGTACCTTCAGGGACAGATATCGATTGGGCGAGCGATAAAGCATGGATCGAGAGAATCATTGATCGTATGGAAGAATTGGCTTTCCCGGACTTCCGGGAAGCCGTTGAATGGATGGAAATAAGGACACCAACAGAAGCAGAAGCTTTCGGTCTTTTTAAAGGAGGCAGCTTCGGAATTGGCCCAACCTTATTCCAGTCTGGTGTTTTCCGTCCCCAAGTCAAACCATTTAAAACAGATCGCTTGTATGCGGTTGGTGCTTCTGTCCATCCAGGAGGAGGAATTCCAATCGTCATGCAAGGCGCAAAGCTGCTGGCAGAGCAAATCCAAGGCGATTTTGTAAAGGAAAGGGGCAATGCATGATGAAGCTGAAAGATGCTTACACCTCCTGTGAACAAGTCATTGCTGCGCATTCGAAGAGCTTTTACAAAGCGTTTTCCTTATTGCCGAAGGAAAAACGTAAAGCTGTCTGGGCTGTTTATACGTTTTGCCGGACAGTGGACGATATTGTGGATGAAGGGCTCAATTCCAAAGAAGAGCTCAATCAATTTAAACTGGATTTCAACGAATTTCTGACGGGTATTTACGATGCTGAAAATCCCATGTGGGTAGCGTTAGCTCATGTATTTGAAAATTACGAAATGGACACAGAAGCATTTTCTGGTTTGATAACTGGACAAGAAATGGATTTGACAATTAATCGCTATCATACAATGGAAGAATTGCTAGACTACAGTTATCATGTGGCCAGTACAGTTGGTCTGATGTTGCTCCCGATTTTAGCTCCGGGAAAAACTGGAATCCTTAAAGAAGGTGCTATTTCGCTAGGGTATGCTATGCAAATCACCAACATTCTTCGGGACATAGGGGAAGATCTGGAAATGGGGAGAATCTACCTGCCAGAAGAAATTATGAAGAAATACGAATTGTGTGAAGACGAGCTGCGGACTGGAATTGTTAGTCCGCAATTTATCGCGGTGTGGGAAGAACTGGCAGAAAAAGCCGAGTTTCATTACAAGATAGCTTTCGAAACCATTCAGGACTATCCACTGTCCTCACGAGTACCCGTTAAAGGAGCAGCATTAGTTTATCGAGAAATTCTTGCTACCATTCGTACGAAGGAATACAATGTCTTCCGAGAAAAGCATTACGTACCAGAAGAGTCAAAACAAGCAATATTAGCTTGTTTGTAACTCGAAAAGTGAAAGTGCCTGGTCAGCTCTGACAGGCATAAGGCGGAACAGAAGTGTGGCGTACTTTGCCACGTAGCTGGGCTGAAGCGATTCGAGGCGCATACTCCTATATCGACAATCTACAAAAAGCACCTTCATCACTGTGATGAAGGTGCTTTTTTGAACTTCGCAATGATTTTGTTGGATACATTCAATCCGCTTAAGACGACCATTGGCGATCCACCGCCAGGATGAGTGCTGCCGCCGACGAAAAACAGATTACGAATATCGCGGCTGGCATTGGGTGGACGCAGAAAGGCATCTTTTGGCCGGTTGGACGAAGGGCCGTACAAAGCTCCGCGGAACGAACCGAACTTATCGCGGATAAAAGCGGGCGTGAAGATTTTCTCTTTAGCCAGATGGCTACGAATATCGACTCCATAGCTTAATAGGAAATCGTAAATTCGTTCCTTGTAGGTCTCTGGATCAATTTGAAGATGTCCTTCCTTGGTCAATGCAGGTGCATTGACCAAGATGAACAGATTGTCGCCATCTGGTGAAACCGAAGGATCCGTGTAGGAAGAATTGCTGATATAGACTGTTGGCTCATCGCTGTATGCGGAATTCTCGAATAAATCGCTGAATTCTTTCTGATAGTCTGATGAGAAAAAAACATTATGGTGTTTGAGGCTATCGAGACGGCTAGTTAAGCCGACGGTGATGACAAAAGCTGAAATCGATGGTTCAAAAGCAGCGACCTTAGCATCGCTTAAAGAAGGCCGTTCGGATTCTTCAACCAAAGCAGGAAAGGCTGATAATAGATCTCCATTTAAAATGACCAGATCTGCATCGATCCGCGTTCCATCTCCAAGCTCGATTCCCCGTGCTTCTCGACCATCTGTGATTATTTTTTTGACCTCCGCATGGGTGTGCAATTGAGCGCCTGATTTCCTAGCTACAGCAGCAAAAGCGTTGGCGATGCCGGTGTTTCCGCCTTTTGTGTAGTAGACACCTTCCACCAATTCCAAATAAGCAATCATGGAGAAAGTGGCCGGTGCTTTGTATGGTGAAGAGCCGATGTACGTGGCATACCGGTCGAACGCCTGAACGAGCAAAGGGTTTTTGAAATACCGCTGGAAAAAATGGTGCATCGATTCTGCCGGCCTTACTTGCAAGAGAGCGAAGCCGAGAGAAGGTGACAAATAATCTCGCCAGGATTGAAACGTTACCGGAAAAAAATAGCGTTCTGAGAAATAATACAAGCGGCTGATTTCTTTGATGAAGTCAGGGTATTTATCCGCAGCAGGGGGATCAAGGATTTTGAGCTGTTGAATCATCTGCTCTTGATCGCTAGTAAAGTCAAATGCACGCCCATCCGGAAAATGATTGCGGGTATGAACTTCCAAAGGGACGAACTCCAGGTAATCCTGTGGATTTTCAGCAGTCTGGGAGATGACTTTATTGAAGACAGCCGGCATCGTGATGGTGTTCGGACCGAAGTCAAAACGATAGCTCCCTAGTTCAACCGGCATTAGCTTGCCGCCCAGATGGCTATTTTTTTCAAAGAGTTCTACATCAAATCCTGCATGGGCAAGCGTTACTGCGGAAGAAAGTCCACCTAATCCGCCGCCTACAATGACGATTTTTTTCATGAATAATGTCTTCCTTTCCATGAATAAGACTGTTTTTTTAAAGATTTGCGCATCGATCCAACCAATACCGCAAGCATAGCGGCGGCTTGAAGGGGAATCAGAAAAGACAGGTACCAGCGTTGATTGGTTACCATGTCTACATACCAACGCTGAGCAACTGTCAGCGCGTATGGGAAAATCCACCAATAGAGCCCACTGAACAATCCGTAGAGAGCCAGGAACGGCGGAAGAATGTAGAAAAACGAATAGAATAGGATAAGACCTACTGCCATAATGGATGAGCGGCCGATTCCGGCGTAGCTGTTTTTCAGAAATCCTTCCCAAACCTCGGCATTGGTGTCATACATTCGACATTTTACGGACATCGTAATATTCGCTAACACGACTTTAAAGCCGTGTGCTTTTACTTCGCGTGCGATATGGACATCCTCGACCAGGGAACCGTAAACTGCGGCATGTCCGCCGATTTTATGGTAGCTGCCTTTTTCAAACATCATCCACATACCGTTGGCTGCTGTAGCCGCTTTGAATTTCGTGTAATTGGCTAATGCAATCGGCAGGTGGAATAAAATCACAAAATGCAGCATGGGGACAAGAAGTTTGCTCAGAAAAGGAGCAACATCAAAAGCTGGAAAGCCAGTGAGTAACTGTGCACCTTTTCGTTGCATCAATGCTAGCGACTGTTCGATTGCTTTTGGACGAAAACGAACATCAGCATCGACAAACAGTAAATAATCTCCTGAAGCGGCTTGCTGCAACTGGTGGCAGGCGTGCACCTTTCCGACCCAGCCTGTAGGCAATTTGTTGCCTTGCAGAATAGTGAAGCGATCGTCACCGGCAATCGTCCGCTCCAGCTCACCTTGAGTGTCGTCTGTCGATTGATCATTCAAAATGATAAATTCCGCACGGTCGTATGAGGAATTTTTTAAAGACTTTATTAGGACTTTAACATTGCGTTCTTCATTTCTCATGGGGACAAGAACAGATACCAAAGGTTCAGCTGAAAGTTTTGGTTGCTTCGGCAAGGCTGGAAGAAACAAGCGATTGATAATAATCCAGGCTAGAAAGAATAAATGGATTCCGATATAGATAGTCATCATCATTTTCTCCTTTTTCCGAGTGGTTGAAATACTTCGCTGTTTTCGCTGATAACAGCATTTCTTAAGGAATCTAGCTGTTCTGTACAAAGCTGTTGAAGATGCAAGGTCTTTTCTTTACGGGTCATATGTTTGACTGTACTAGTCAATATCGGCTGATGCTGTTGAATCCAGAGTTCAGGTTTTTGTTGATGTCCGAACGAGTAATAGAAGCTGAGCGGTACAATGGGAACTTCCGGGCAATGCTCCATCAAGTAAGCAGCACCCGCTTGAAAAGCAAGCGGCCTTGTTTCAAGATGAAATTCGTCTCCTTGAGGGAAAAGGACAACGGATTTTCCCTTCTTCAACAAAGCTTCTGCGTATTGAAGCGAGGTCAGAATTTCTTTTGGTTTTTTACGATTGATGGAAAATGCTCCGAGATAACGAAAAAAAGAATGTTTTTTAAGTCCTTCTTCATGCATCATCATATGGATATCGTGATGCCAGACTGTACGGTTCAAATAGAAAAACACTAGACCGTCCCACCAGGAACTGTGATTGGCAATAAACAACACCGGTTTTTCTGGAATGACTTCTACTCCTTGTCCAAGGATACGGGAAAAGGATGAGCGGATGAGCGGCGTCAAGTACATACTAAAACCAGTTTCGAACAAAGCGGATTTCTTTGCATCAATCATAAAGGTCGCCTCTTCCATGCCAACAGCACGATCGAAGCAGTCAAACTAGCGGTCAAGATAGCAGCCAGCCATAAACCGCCAATTGCCCCTAGCATAACAAACATGGCAATCATCAATACATATAGAAGGACCATTCGTTTTTCAGGTAGATTGGCAGTAATGACCATGGCTCGTTTTTTCATTACCAAGTCGATAACTAAATGGAGGACGAACGCTACGACGAACCAACCAAAAAAGTTGGTCCAAGGAATATTATAATAGAGGCCGGTGTCCTCCCAAATCCAATATTGTTTTATTTGATAAGCCACTGGATCGATGATCAAGTCAATAATTACTGCTCCGATGCCTCCGACGATGGCGTATAACAAGCCTCCACCAGGAACAATCCAGCGCGCCACTACATGAGTAGTAGCCATAACCATTAACCAGGCGAAACCAATAGCAATTGGAACACCGAAGATATTTGGCGCAAAACGATCAGTGTAATCATAGGAACCAAACAGGAATCCACTATCTGCCCCTGCCCATTCCACGATGAATGTCGAAAAAAAGATAAGAATGCCGATTGCTAATCCATTAGCAACGCCGAAACGTTTGAGGAAATACAAAAATCCGAGCGTACCAGCCAGCATTAAAAAGAATGCATTTGCCCATTCCAGCCAGGAAGGCAACAGGTCAAAGCCAAGCAAAATAATGCCGCAAACATACCAAAAAATAAAAAGTTTAAAAATTCGATTTTCCCACATCCAGAACAGCTCCTAATAAAATGACTTATACAAAGATTATACAGGAGTCAGGCTGAAATATGAAAACAAGAGCAGTTGCGTAAAGGCAATGAGGAATTACATAAAGAGAAAAAGGGTTGCTGTGTTTCAATTTTGCAAAAGAAGGGCATAAAAGCTTACATTCATTCTTCTAGAAAGTGTTTTTAGAAGATGCAAAGTATTTACTTCGTAGGTTGCATATGTAATACGAAGAGAATAAAAATTACCCCAATATATTTCTGCAGCTACCAGCTTGAGCCCTTAAGGCACGTGTCTTCTACTCATAATGAATTTATCTGATAATATTGTCAGCAATGAATTTTCTGTAAACTATTGCAGGATTTCCTGCATAATAGTATACTTTAGAAGAGTTAATGAGTGTGTTCTTCAAGTGGAGGCGTTAAATATGCAGGATTTACTGCGGAGTGTGTCTAATTCTTATCCGGAATTTAGTTCAGGCCAAAAAAAAGTCGGCGATTTGTTTTTTAAAGAACCCATTTTTTTAGCGTTCTCTTCTGCTCTTGAAGTCGGTAGGCGTGTCAATGTCAGTGAATCGACAGTGATTCGTTGGACACAAAAACTTGGATATAAAGGGTATGCGGAATTCCAGCAGGTTGTGCAGCGGAAATTGGCTGAAGAACGTTTGGAAAAGGCAGAGCAGAAAAGACCAGAACCAATTGTTGACCAATCCTTTTTGGAAAAGCTGCTCGATGCGGACATTTCAAGTATTGTAAAACTAAAGAAGTCGATTAACGAAGATGAACTTCTTCGAGTTGTCGATGAAATCAGCCAGGCAGATCAGGTTTATGTGACCAGCAACTTTTTTGATTATGGCATAGCGGATTGGTTCTCCAACTGGCTGAATCTTGCACTTGGCAATACGGAAATGATGCAGCCTTCAACTGGTAAATACTACACCCAAATCTCCAAATTGGGGAAAGGGCATTTAGTGATTGCTTTCGCTTTCCCGCGTTATACCAGATTGGTTATTGAAACCTTGAAGAGCGCGAAAGCAAAAGGAGCAGATGTAATCGTTTTAACTGATTCAGCGGAGTCTCCAGCAATTGCCTATGCAGATTATGTTCTGACTGTATCTGTGAATTCGAATTTGAACATTGATTCGTATACATCCGTCCATGCACTTTTGACTTCGATTATGCGATTTGTCTATGTCAAAGAACAAACAAAAATAAGCGGAAATTTGGCAAAGATCGAAGCTGACTACAAAGAACGGGATCTTTTTATTTAAAAGCATTCAATTTACTGGGAATTTCCGAAACGCCTTGGCGATTTGGTCAATTATAAACGAAAAGGGGAGAGCAAAATGAAAAAGAAATTATCATTTTTAGGTGTAGTTTTTTCTGCAGGAATGCTATTGGCAGCTTGTGGAGGAGATGACTCAACCAGTTCGGAAGAGGGATCAAGCACAGATAGTGAGAACAGTGATTTGAATTTGTTGGAAGAAGGAAAATTCACCACTGCATCAAGTGGACTTTACAAGCCATTCAACTATGAAGAAGGTGGCAACCTGACAGGCTTTGATATTGATATCGGCAACGCGATTGCTGAAGAAATGGGTCTAGAGCCGAATCCGGTAACAACGCCATTCGAAACAATTATTCAAGGTTTGACGACGAACCGCTACGATGCAGTTTTAGGATCTATGGCTATTACAGCAGAACGTGCTGAGCAAGTCGCTTTTTCTGATCCTTATTATTACTCTGGTGGCGTAATTTTTGTCCGTGAAGGAAACACAGAAATTACTTCAGAAGCCGATCTTGAAGGTGCAACAATCGGCGTTGTTGGACAAAGTACGTATGACACAGCCGCTCAAAAATACACAGATGATATTCAATACTACAGCAGTGATGTCGTGGCGTTGCAGGATTTGACAGTTGAAGGTCGCTTAGATGCTGTTATCACAGCTGACGTAGTAGGATTTGAAGCGCAAAATGCAGGTCTTGAAATCGAAGTTGTCGGCGATCCATTATGGATTGAACAAGCAGCTGTTGCTGTAAGACCCGACGACGAAGCTTTGCTTGAAGCGATTAATGAAGCTTTAGCCGCTATTATCGAAGATGGCACATATGATGAAATTTCTCAGGAATGGTTTGGTCGTAACCTCCTCGATGTAGATCTTGAAGGAATTGAAATTCTCAACTAAATAAGCTGAGATGGAGAGGAGTGGCGTTTATGCCAGAGATACTTGTAACAGTTTATGATGTATTTATGCGAACATACCCTGGATTTTTGGAAGCCACTGTCGTTACACTTCAATTGACAGCAATTGGTGTTATTTTGGGGACGGTCATCGGACTCGTTTTTGCACTGATGAAAATTTCAGGCTCGAAAATTTTACAGGCGATTGCCAATATATACATCACCATTATTCGCGGTACACCGCTAATCGTGCAAATCATGTTTCTATATTTCGGTATTGTTGAAATTTACACGATGTCAAACTTCTGGGCTGGAGCTATCGCCTTGGGTATCCATAATGGTGCCTATATTGCGGAGATTTTTCGCGGCTCGATTCAGGGGATTGATCCAGGGCAGCGGGAAGCTAGTATGTCACTTGGTATGGGGCGTCGCCAGACCATGAGCCGCATCGTCTTTCCACAGGCGCTGCGTCGCTCGATTCCACCGCTCGGCAACCAGTTTATTATTACATTAAAAGATTCATCACTTGTTTATATTATCGGGGTGGCAGAAATCTTCTCACTTGGAAACAGGGAAGCTGCGCAATCATACCAGCCATTTGAATCATTTATGGTTGTTGCACTCTACTACTTAGTACTTGTTATGATTTTCACATTCTTATTGCGTTTGTACGAAAATAAACTCGATGTCGACAAAGCCTAAGGAGGGACTAACATGATTATTGGAGAGAACATTCATAAATCCTTTGGTGACCTCGAGGTACTGAAAGGCGTAGACCTTCATGTTAAGCCTCAGGAAGTTGTTGTACTTGTTGGAGTCAGTGGCTCAGGGAAAAGTACACTTCTCAGATGTTTTAACTTTCTTGAAATGATTAATGATGGAAAAATCATTATTGATGGCCATACAGTAAATGCGAAAAAAGACAACTTAACAAAGATCCGTGCCGAAGTCGGCATGGTGTTCCAGCATTTCAACTTATTTCCTCATAAAACGGTATTGGAGAATGTAATAGAAGCACCTGTTACCGTTAAAAAGATAAAAAAGGAAAAAGCCAAGATTTTGGGAATGGAATTATTGAAGAAGGTAGGCTTGGAAGATAAAGCTGACGTCTATCCAAGTAAGCTTTCGGGAGGACAAAAGCAACGTGTCGCGATTGCTCGGTCACTTGCGATGGAACCGAAAGTTATGCTGTTCGATGAACCAACCTCAGCGCTAGATCCGGAACTGGTTGGAGAAGTGCTTCAGGTTATGAAACAGTTGGCTGAAGAAGGAATGACCATGGTCGTCGTTACTCATGAAATGAAGTTCGCCAAAGAAGTGGCGGATCGAATCATCATGATTGACGAAGGGACAATCATCGAATCGGCAAATCCCAAAGATTTCTTTGAAAATCCGCAAAACGAACGAACAAAGCAATTTATTCAACTGGTCGAATAGCCAACTGGCTAGTGGGTTGAAAATACTAAGTGGATAAGAAGGAGTCGGTTCAAATGAACTGATTCCTTCTTTCTTTTAATAATTGACGTTTGTTGTCCAACAAAACGGTTAAGGTATAGTAAGTAATGAAAGAACTTGAGGAGGCAGAAGGGATGAGAATCGAAGAAATCATGACGACAGACGTCGAAACGTGTAAACCCGAATCGACGCTTCAAGAAGTTGCCTCGAAAATGCGGGAAATAAATGTAGGATCCATTCCTATCTGTGAAGATGGACGTTTGGTTGGAATCGTTACAGACAGGGATATCGTCATACGCGGTCTTGCAGAGCAGATTCCGAGTGATGCCGCCATCGCGGAAATCTTATCAGCAGAAGTCATTACTGGAACGGTAGGTCTGACCGTTGAGGAAGTGGCTCAATTAATGGCAAATCATAAGATCCGCAGGCTCCCCATTGTAGCGAATGAACGCGTAATTGGAATCGTTTCTTTAGGTGATTTGGCTATAAAAGACCTTTCGACAAATCATAATGTGGAAAATACCA